>CAZSWB010000045.1:0-3169 GCA_964610675.1 uncultured Candidatus Saccharibacteria bacterium | reverse complement strand
ACGTTGTCAAGATCTCCTTCCAGCGCAAACGGAATACCTCTGCTACTCTCCAATCAAATCCTTGTCCAAATCCTGTCCGGGTAGCTCGTATTTTCCTAGTAGCCTACCGGTGAGCTGATCCAGTTCTTCCTCGCTCGCCGCGCGGAATACCACCTCAAAGACATGCCGATCCACTTCGTACCGAACGGATGAATGAAATCCGTACTTATCCTCCAATGCGGGACCGTATTTCAAAGACAGCGGGTTTTTCTTTACGCGGTTGATCATCCGACGCGGATCGTCAACATTCATCGCACGTTGAATTCTGCGAGCACGGACCTCCGCCTTGCGCACGGTAAGCCCCTCATCAACCAGATGATTATAAAATCGAATCTGCTTTTCTTCATCGGGAATCATCAGGATTGCTTTTGCATGACCCATCGTAATCTTGCCTTCCACGAGTCCCCGTTGAATTTCATCCGGCAATTGCAGGACGCGCACGATATTTGTTACCCCTACTCGGCTCTTCCCCATCCGTTGCCCGATTTCTTCGTGAGTCAATCCAAAATCTTTGTTTAACTGGTTGTATGCGAGCGCTTCTTCTATGGGGTTGAGGTTTTCACGCTGAATGTTTTCAATGAGCGCATATACCAAACGTGATTGATCTGATTTTACGTCGCGACGCACCACGCACGGCACCTTGCCCCATGAAAGAGCCTTGGCCGCACGCAGACGACGCTCTCCGGCTATAAGCTCATAGGTGTCGTTTTCCAAACGACGCACGACAAGCGGCTGCAAAATCCCGTTCTGCGCTATGGACTCCTGCAAATCCTCCAGCTCTCTTGGGTCAAATGAACGACGTGGTTGCAAGGGGTTAATGGTAATATCATCAACCGCAATGTGCTGTACGGAATCCTCATGTTGATCCCACGCATCTCCCGTTACCGCTTCCGGTTCTTCCGCGCGGGGTGCTGGAGCCGCTTTCGCAACCGGCTTTTCCTGTATTTCAGGTACTTCCACTTCCGACGCTTCGACTTGTTCCGCCACTTCAGGTTCTTTCGTTTCTTCCACAACTTCAGGTTCCGCCTCCGCAACGACTTCCTCTTCTTCAGGATCTTCCTTCACCTCTTCGACTTCCTCCTCGGTATCCTCCATAACAGGAACACCTTTTGTAACAGGAGCTTCCTGCTCCTCTTCCGCGGCTACTTCTTCAGCGACCTCTTCTTCTTCAACTTGAAGCAGCGTCACCAACGGTTTTTTCGGGGCACGCGGAGCCTCTTCATATTCCATGCTGTCAATTTGCTCCAAAACATCATCGGCGGATACATCCGTATCTCTACCCGATATGAGTGAAGCTAATCCTCGTCCTAGTCCCATAGTGTGTATAGTAATGGTTTACGAATAGAGATTCAATAGCTCTTCCGAGAGATATTCATACGCTCTTGCTCCCGGTGACATTTTATCATATTCCAAAATCGTCTTTCCCGTACTTGGCGCCTCCGCAAGCTCGGTATTGCGCGGAATAATGCTTTCAAACACATGTCCCGGAAATGTTTTCCGCACTTCACGCACAACTTTCCGTGAAAGCGCCGTTCTGCGGTCAAACATCGTAAGCACTGCTCCTAATACTTGCAAACGAGGATTCAAATGTTTGCGGACAAGATCAACAGTCGTCAGAAGCTGATGCAATCCTTCAAGTGCATAGAATTCGCACTGCACGGGAATCAACAGTCGGTCGGCTGCGGCTAGACCGTTGATCGTCAGCAACCCCAAGCTCGGAGGACAATCGATCAAAACGAAATCGTAACTGTCTTTAATGGATTTCAATGCCCTGCGCAACCGATATTCACGATACGGCTCATCCATCAACTCCATTGCGGCGCCTGCCAAATCCGGAGTTGAGGGTATTATATTAAGTCGCTCCATGTTCGTAGGCTGTATTACCTGCTCGATGGTTGCGGTTCCTGCCAACAACTCATAAAGACTCGGTACCGAATTATCGACTATCTTGATTCCGACCCCCGCACTCGCATTTGCTTGCGGATCCAAATCGACGACCAGAACAGACTTCCCGGAATCGGCGAGGTAACTCCCCAGGTTAACGCTGGTAGTTGTTTTCCCCACTCCCCCCTTCTGATTTACGACAGCGAGTATTTCTGACATACGACTCTTTAAGCATATGCCTATACGGAGCGCCGTACAACCGCGAGTTATGAACAGCCAAAAAAGAATGGCGTAAAGACAAAGTTAGATATAGTATACAGGCAGCCGCGGTGGCGGAACGGTAGACGCACAGGACTCAAAATCCTGCGAAGGCAACTTCATGAGAGTTCGATTCTCTCCCGCGGCACTAGGTAGCAATTAGCAAAAAAAAGCCGCTTCGCTCAGCGGCCAGTTTGTGTAGAATGTTCAGCGCAATAACGGCAGAACTGCTGTTTTTGCTCTTGACTTTCATTGTAATCATACTATTCTTGACGGCATCGGAATATTGGTTAAAACCAAGCAAGTTCGATAATTCCACCACGCGAACATCGTGGTAACCCAGTACTTTTACAAGAAGACGATAGACATGGCAACACGAATAGTTTCGGTCGAACGGCATGTCAAGCAAGTTCGTCACGGCAGCCGATACAAGGGCTATGTGAAGATCTTAGATACCGAGCTTGCCTACGAGCTCGTGTTCGGGGTTCCGATCGCACGGCTCGAAAACATGGAACCGCTGAAAAACGAAACCGAGGTTCGCAACCTCTTCCATATCACGGTAAAGCGACAAGACGAAAACATCGAGCTAACCAACGAAGAGTACCGCTTTTTCTTCTGGCTGATCGTAGCGTTCGCGATTGACTACTACAACAGCCCGCTGACCCGCGACAAACAGGAATACTTCGTTGACGACATGCTTCGGCCTAGAGGTCCGCTACTCGAGTTATCAGTAGGTATGACCATCCGCGGGTCGTACTTCTTTCCGCCGGAATTGTGCAAGATGCTGAGCGCGCCAAAATTCGGTTGTAAGCTAATCACCTAAACTCTGCTCATCACAAGCCTCTCGCGAAACATGTTTTCGCTGGAGGCTGTATTTTTTTGTATAAAGTTTTATTGATAGAACTCATCTCAAGTTCCCCTCAACACCAAATCAAAAAAGCGCTAAGGTAAGAGAAATGATTCCCGTCATTTACTCTCTAAACCTTAA
>CAZSWB010000044.1:0-6410 GCA_964610675.1 uncultured Candidatus Saccharibacteria bacterium | reverse complement strand
ATATAGTTTCCTTACTCGGGCGAAAAGGAAGCTAAAAAACGTAGAGGGATTGTGTCTCAGCCTCGCTTGTATCACTTTATCTCTATGTTTGGCCCGATTTAGTCTGCGGCTTTATCGGGTTTTTTCTTTCTTTATTTTACAGATTCGAGACTGTACCTACGTTTCCAAGCGTATACTATCATGTGCAGCTGTAACGTATTGTTTCTAACTTCGCTTATAGATTTACCTATTCTCCTATATACTTTTTTTATGGATCAAGAAGATACAATTTTATCACCCGAGGAAGCCCGAGAGTGGCTACAGGATTTTCTTGAGCAACAGCAGGAGAATAAATAACAGAGCCTATGCCATTTGAATTTAAAAACACACAGATTGATGGCGTCGTGCTCATTGTGCCTCGACTTTTTTCCGATCATCGTGGAGATTTCGCCGAGCTATACCAAAGTTCCGTGTTTTCTCGCATTGGCATTGATGGGGCCTTGAAACAAGTAAACTTCTCGCGAAGCAAAAAGCATGTTATCCGTGCGCTTCACTATCAACTTCCTCCCAAAGCGCAAGGAAAGCTTGTACAAGTGTCTCGAGGCAAAGCTTTTGATGTTGCGGTTGATATCCGAAAAAACTCTTCCACGTTCGGCAAATGGGTGGGGGAACAGCTGTCTGCGGATGAGAAAAATATGTTGTATGTTCCCCCCGGATTCGCTCATGGTTTTTGTGCGTTGGAAGAGGGTACGGAGCTTATCTATTACTGTACCGATGAGTACTCTCCGGAGCATGAGCGCGGTATTGTATGGAATGATCCGGCAATCGGGATTGCGTGGCCGGTAAAGGATCCCGTTATTTCGGAACGAGATGCAGATTTTCCTTCCTTAAAAGACGCGCAAATACCGCAGGAGTGAGCTCTTGTCTATGGAATGGAATATGCTAATATCTATAAAATCCATTCATTGAAAAATGGGAAAGACACTTGACTTACTTTGATAGATGATATATAACATGATAATGAAAAAAACAAGCAAAACATCAGTACCAAAGTCAATAATCGAGATCGTGCGCAAGGGGTGGGGAAAGGAACTTTGGGTGCACAATGATGAAAAATATTGTGGCAAGATACTGGTATTAAACAAGAGTAAGAGGTGCTCATTGCATTTCCATGTTCTAAAACATGAAACGTTTTACATCTCAAAAGGATTAGTAGAGATGGAATTGATTGAGAAAAACGGCGAGAAACGTACATTTACCATGAAGCCCGGAGATGCATTGGAAATCCCGCCTGGACTCATGCACCGATTTACAGGATTGGAAGATTCCGAAATTATGGAGTTTTCTACTCAACATTTTGATGAGGATTCTTATCGTATAGAGCGAGGGGACTGACAGGTGACAAGCTAGTACAATTTGTTCGTGTTATTATTTACTTATGAAGGTGGTTATTATCGGTGCAAAAGGAATGCTCGGAAGCATGCTTGCTTCCGTGTTCTCGGAATATAAACCGGTTCTTTTAGATCGTGAAGAGATCGATATTACAAATGAACAGCATGTTCGTAAGGTGCTTCGCGATGCGAACGCTTCGCATATTATCAATGCTGCCGCATATACGGATGTAGACGGTGCGGAGGAACATGAGGAAGACGCATTTCTCGTAAATGAAGCAGGGGTATCACATCTTGCTACCGCAGCGCGAGAGCTTTCTGCGACGCTGGTGCACTTCAGTACGGACTACGTGTTTCCCGGTACGAATTCGAATGGATATTCTGAAAGCGATTCACCCGGACCCGCGGTGAATGTCTATGGAAAATCGAAGCTCGCGGGCGAACGAGCCCTCAAAGAGAGCAGATGCAACTTTTACTTGATTCGCACTGCGTGGTTGTACGGACCGAACGGGAAGAACTTTGTGCATACGATGCTGAAGTTGGCGGAGACGAACAAGAAAATACACGTGGTGCATGATCAGTACGGGTGTCCTACGTATACAAAGGATTTGGCGCAGTTCGTACTAACCCTTATCCAAGAAGCATATCCGTTCGGAATATATCATGGCGTGAATACGGGGAACGCGTCGTGGTTTGAGTTTGCGGAAAAGATTTTTGAACATACGGAAAACCTTCCTGTCGTTGTAAAGCCGGTATCATCTATCGAGTTTCCTCGTCCTGCTGTGCGTCCCACGTACAGTATTCTTACCAATACACGAGGACCGAAGATGAGGCCTTGGCAAGATGCGCTTGCGGAGTATTTAAGAACTGTATAATCTTGGCATATGAGTATTTCGCTCGCGAGGGCAACTGAGATATCGAACACGTTTACGGATAAAAAAATTCTTGTTGTGGGAGATATTGTTCTTGATCGATACATTTATGGTGTTGTTGAACGCTTAAACCCGGAAGCTCCCGTTCCTATTTTGCATGCAAAGCGAGAGGAGAATGCTACGGGAGGTGCGGGAAATACTGCAAAAAACGCTGCAATGCTAGGAGCAACGGTGACGTGCATCGGTATTGTAGGAAACGATGAAGCAGCAGATCTTATCGATCAGTCCGCTACTCACGAAGGATATTCTCCTGTGCTCGTACGTAGTAAAATCAATGCAACGATTGTAAAGAAGAGATATACGGTGCGAGGTCAACAGCTGTTGCGTGTTGATTATGAAGAGCCAATAGAAGTTTCTGGTGAAATAGAAGAAAGACTGACACAAGAAATTACCGCACACGCTGCTCTGGTCGACGCGATTATTGTTTCTGATTATGCCAAAGGGACCGTATCTGAGTCTGTAGCTCGCATACTCATGAAATGCATGAAGGAGCGAAACATTCCCATGATGGTGGATGTTAAACCGTCACGAGTATCATACTTTACGGGCGCAACATACATGTCGCCGAACAGAAAAGAAGCTCATGAGTACTTGGGTATAAATGAATATGAAAATGGAGGTAAAAAGGCTCATGAATTGGCTGCCATGATTTCCTCTTCATTTAATACGATCGTATTTTTAACACTGGCCGGAGAAGGCATGTACGTTAAAGATAAGGAGGGATTGGGCGAGTTGGTTTCTACTGAATATGTTAAAAGTGATGAAGTGGTGGATACATCCGGATGCGGCGATACTGCGGCGGTAAGTATTATGTTGTCTGTTCTTGGTGGGGCGTCGCTTGCAGAGGCGGCTGAGATAGGAAATGCCGCAGGCGCTACCGTTGCGAAAAAGACAGGTGCGGTTGGTATCACACAAGAAGAGTTGCTCCAAACTATTCAAAAAAATCATGCTTAGAAAAGTTATTTTTTTGGATCGTGACGGAACGTTGAACGTTGACCACGGCTATGTGTATGAGCGTGAAAAATGGGAATGGGTACCCGGAGCCATAGACGCGTGCAAAAAACTGCAGGATGCAGGCTACGCACTCGCGGTTGTGACGAATCAGTCGGCCATTGCGGAAGGTACGTATTCAAAAGAAGCGATGGATGAGCTGCATCGCTTTATGCAGGACGAGCTTGAGCGGAATGGCGTTCATCTTGCTGCGGTTGCATATTGTCCGCACGGAAGGGATCAGCAGGATTGCGATTGCAGAAAACCGAATATCGGCATGGCAAAGCAAATTGAGGAAAAAATTGGCCCTATCGATTACGCAAACAGCTGGATTGTGGGTGATAAGGAAGCGGATCTGTTATTCGGAAAAAATGCAGGAACAAAAACAGCGATAATTCGAAGTCGGTATTGGTCCGACAATACGCTATCCAAGCAACCTGATATTGTAGTAGAATCATTACAGGAGGCAACACAACAGATTTTGGACACAAATTTTTAAAAATACATATATGTTGCAACATCATTGGAGAGTCGAGAAAATACTGACTCTAGAAGAGGCGGCGAAAAAGTCTGCAGAGCTTCGGTCACAGGGAAAAATAATTGTGAGCCACAATGGCTCCTATGACCTGCTCCATGGAGGGCACCTGGACATGTTGGAGGAGGCGAAACAGCAGGGAGATATATTGATTGTGGGGATTAATACGGACGTTTCAATCCGATCAGAAAAAGGTCCTACTCGCCCTATTATTGATATTGATAACCGCGCTGCGCTTCTTGCCGCGTTGATCTGTGTCGATTTTGTGACCGTGATGGATGGGCTATACAACGAAGAGCCGCAAGGTTCGTTCATACCTGCCATTAAACCGCATATCCATGTAAACGGTGAAGAGTACGGATCGGAAGAAACATGGATTGAATATGCCGCAATGCAAGCATGTGGAGCCAAGGGGTATTCCGTAGGGCGCAGACCAAATCTTTCAACCTCGGAAATCATCAAAAAAATTCAGTCTGAAGTATGATTATCGTTACCGGCGCAGCTGGATTCATTGGAAGTGCAACGGTATGGGCGCTGAACGAACGCGGACGCGAGGATATACTGCTCGTGGATGATGTGGATCATGACGAAAAAGAGCATAACATTGGGCATTTGAAGTATGAGCAAATGGTCGGTATTAAAGAATTTAGAACGCAGTTGCTTGCCGGTGAATTTGATTCCAAGGGCATTGAGGCAATAATTCACCTGGGTGCGTGCAGCGCAACAACAGAAACGAATTGGGAGTATCTGGAGGATAACAACGTGGAATATACCAAGGATGTGATTCGTTGGTGCCAGACACATTCGGTACGATGTATTTATGCATCCAGCGCGGCAACGTACGGGAACGGAGAGCTGGGGTACGATGATGATCATGATTTGTTCGAATCGTTAGTGCCGTTAAACCTGTACGGAAAATCAAAACTTTTGGTGGATATTTGGGCTCGAGACGGTAAATTTTTAGATCAAGCCGTCGGTCTTCGGTACTTTAACGTATTTGGTCCGAATGAGTGGCACAAAGAAGCGATGATGAGTGTCATTGCGAAAAAATATCCGGACGTTGCTGCCGGAAAACCGATGGGACTTTTTAAGTCGTATAACAAGGAGTATGGAGACGGAGAGCAAAAAAGAGATTTTGTGTATGTAAAGGACGCTGTGAGAGCAACACTCTTTTTCCTGGAAAATGAACAATTTGGTGGCGTGTACAATGTCGGAACCGGTGTTGCCCGTTCGTGGCTCGATGTTGCACGGGCAATGTTTGCAGCATGCGGTATCGCAGAAAATATCGAGTTCATCGATATGCCGGATGAGCTGCGCTCTCAGTACCAATATTTTACCCAGGCAGATTGTAAAAAATTAGAGGGAACGGGTTTTGATACAAGCCAAAACCACTCGCTTGAACACGCGATTACGGAATATGTGCAGGATTATTTGGCTCCTCATCGGCATTTGGGGGAATTGGCATAACCGATTATACTGTAGGCTATGAAAGGTATCATTTTAGCGGGCGGTTCAGGAACGAGGCTGTATCCGTTAACCATTCCAATCAGTAAGCAACTGATGCCTGTGTATGACAAGCCGATGGTGTACTATCCGCTTTCATCGTTGATGTTGGCCGGTATCCAAGACGTCGCAATCATATCCACACCGACGGATTTGCCGATGTTTAAAAAGCTCTTGGGAGACGGCTCTCGCATTGGGATGAAGTTTACGTATATCCTGCAAGAAGAACCAAACGGTCTTGCACAGGCGTTTGTATTGGGTGCTGATTTTGTCGGAGATGACAATGTCGCACTCATTTTGGGTGATAACATATTTTACGGAAGCAATTTTCAAAACGTATTGAAAGACGCAAGGCAACACATTGAAGAGAACGGTGGAGGAATGATATTTGCCTACCATGTGGCGGATCCAAGTCGGTACGGAGTAGTGGAATTCGATGATTCAGGAGTAGCCGTTTCCCTCGAAGAAAAACCGGAGATGCCAAAGTCTCATTATGCAGTTCCCGGCATCTATTTTTACGACTCATCCGTTGTTGAAATGGCAAAAGGACTTTCTCCTTCTGCTCGCGGAGAGTATGAAATAACGGATGTGAATAAAAAATACTTGGAACTAAGCAAGCTGAAGGTGTCGGTCTTAAGTCGCGGAACAGCGTGGCTGGATACGGGTACTCATGCCTCGCTCTTGCAGGCGGGTAATTTTGTGCATGTGATCGAACAGCGCCAAGGATTAAAAATAGGATGCATTGAGGAAGTTGCGTTTCGAATGGGGTATATTTCAGCTGATCAATTACGGGATATCGCGCAAGGTTTGCGTAAAAGCGGATATGGAGACTACTTGCTTGAGGTTGCGCAGGAGACGGGACACGTCTGATACGGGCGCATGCAAAGCGAGTTTGACAGCAGAGCGGTTGTAAATTATAATATGCACATATGAATTATTCCATCGTCGTACCTGCGCGTAATGAAGAGGGATCGGTTCGAGCGCTGTATGAAGCTACCAAACGCATTTTTGACGGTATGGGCGGCTCTTGGGAGCTTATCGTGATTGATGACGGCAGCACGGACAAAACGTATGCAATCC
>CAZSWB010000043.1:0-6439 GCA_964610675.1 uncultured Candidatus Saccharibacteria bacterium | reverse complement strand
CAGACATTTCTTTGTAACCAGACTCATCAAGGCATTCGACGGGAACTTGTTGCAAGTGATGAAGTTTACAGTCTACGAGAACATTCAGACGCTGATGGTGTACTACGATGAGCTATCTACAAAAGAAGCCCTCCCAACGTACTATGAAGCGTTCCAGGAGTTTAGTTTTTAAGGTGTATAGTTTCTAATATGAAGCAACTACTAAATGCAACGTATCGATTATTCAAAGTGGTATATGTTCTGGCGATTATACTGAGCACATCCTTTTTGATTGGAGCAATTATTACGGAAAATCGACCCCGTGAAATTAAGGTTTCAGAAACTCTTCACTGCTATGATGGTACAACGCATACAAAAATGTTTTTCTTTGAATCAACCTTCAATGAGACATGCGGTACTGAGTTGCGCCGAACGATCAATATTTTTAACCCCATTAAAGAAGTTCGAGAAGACATGACTCTGAGTCAATATAGAATCTTATACCCAGATGATAAAACATTGGACTCCTTCAAGCCTGAAGGCTACAGCCAACACACGATAACTGAAAACTTTGAGACGGAAGGATCATGGCGAACTACTGCAACGTATAGCTTCTATGCTTTGGCTGGACTTGTGATATTCTTCGGTTTGATCCGCTGGATATTCAACTACGTTGTCTTTGGAAAGAAAACAATATAATCATAGGCATCGACGATAATCAGGCGGGTACTTTATCCCAGGCTGAAGTGTCAGAAGATACGCCAACGGGAGCAGTAATTTCTAAATTATTGCTCAACCCAGCTAAAAGGTTTCGAACCTCGTCCACGCCCCTGAACTAGAAATTAGCCGCTCAATGAAGTAGTATAATAATTGACGAGGCGTAGACATTTGAACTTTTGCAAAGAAAAAAGAGCTGGTCAGGCTCTTTTGTTGTTTTGTGACCGTTGCTTTGGGGCTAGGTTTGAAAAGATGCTAAGCGTATCCTATCCTTGATGCTGTTCAGACACGAGTCACTAAACTGTGTAGCGACGTGCTCAGCCCGTTCCCGACCTCTTGATGTCAGTCTGCATCTGATTATTTGAAGTGAATTGAGCATGCCGATATGAGACGGCAATTTCTCAAAATCGAATTCAATGGGAGGTGGTTGTAACCCCGCTGCTTTGGGTATTAGTTCAACTGCGCCGTTGAAGATCATACCCGCGCCGCTGTGTTTGCTAATGGCTTCAGCTGTGTTTTCTGCAAACTCTTCAAATGGTATACACTCAGGGTGTTTTCTAGTGCTGATATCCAGTACAATGCCGCCAACTGTGTAAAGGCCAAAATACTTTTTTTCATCTCCGTATACGAGATGGTGAAGATGAAGCAATACTATGAACCAGTCAAAGGTTTCTTGAGGTAAGCTGGTCATTGGAACCCTCTCGCTTGGAAAATGGTTATTGAAAGAACCGAAATATCACTATACATAGTCTTACTACTTTGTCAAATGTGAAATTTACAATGTCGTTAGCTTGCTGGTAGAATTTATGCATTGCCTTGAATAAACCAGGTTCGAATCCCTGCCCGGGAACAGATCACAGAGTATTAATAACATATGTACAAAAAGGCTGTACATTTTTCTCGCTTACCGATTTACTTCTAAACACTAACTGGTGACACTACCCATGAACGTAATAGAACAAATATCTCGCCATATTACTAAGCAAACCCACCAGAAAGTCGTTGAGCCTTATCTGGTCGCCATTGATGGCCACGGTGGATCTGGTAAGAGCACGTTGGTTAATATAATAAAAAGAACTTTAGAAGGAAAGGTAGTCGCAGTCGTTGCCGTAGATGCATTTATTATTACTGAGCTAGTTAGCGCGTGGAAAATGCTTAAGGATCACCCAGACGCAAAAACACCATACAAAATTGATATAAATCGTTTAGAGAAAGAGGTATTAAAACCGTTAAGTGAAGGAAAGACAGCGAAAAATCTTTTCCATAAAGATTGGTGGAATAACGAGGCTCATGGGATAGTGATTATTGAGGGATGTTATAGTTTATCTGAAGAGCTTCGGAATTATTATGACTACAAAATCTTTCTAGATTGTCCACTAGATATTTGTTTGGAGCGTGTATCGAAACGAGATATTTCACTTGGAGGAGATGTTGTAACCGCTCCCTTACTTTGGCAAGAAATATATTTCCCCGCAGAAAATGAATATATGAAACAGCAAAACCCTAAAAGAATAGCTGATATTGTCATTGATACTACCAAATACCATTTACGTTAAAGTCAGGCCTTCTTACGTACTCGACTTTTTTGGAAATCGGTTCGACTACGGTCTACACCGCGTAAAGAAAAAGACCGCCCAGCGTGAGCCGAGCGGTCTATGGTTTCGATTGAACGAAATGAGTAACAGTGGTCGAGACAGACTATCCACGGATCACGTTGGGGTGATCTCGGAGGTAGCTATCGACTTCGGCCATCGTATTACAATAGGAGGCTCTCGTCATTTCCCGAGCTTCAAACGTTGCTTGACGATCCGGATCCTCCGGAATGACGAACTCAAATGTCTCGCCACACTGCACGCAATTAGAAGTGCGAAGGATCATCGCGTTTATCCTGTTCCGGGCAGGAACGGTCGCCTCCTTGCAATTGGGGCACGTTGCTGTGTGTCCGTTGTGATAAGACCAAGCAAGTTTGCGTGGCTCCTTCTTTATAGCCTCCTTGTTCGCATCAAGCTCCTGTACCTTGGTCATGCGCGGATCGCCGTCAATACGTTGCCACTTGCCGTCATCTGTTTGCTGCTCAAACCAGAACACAAACCAGTGTTCGCCATTGTATTGCGTCGTCAACGGGATGCCTTCTGGAAACATACGCAGGAGAACTGGTAAGTATGTACCTTGCCAGACGCGTACCGGTTGCTTGTTGCCTCGTACGCGGTGTCCTTTTCGCTCCATCAGACGGTACGTAGGTCGCTTGGCGATCTCGACAAGAGCCATGTTCCATTCCTCGTGGTAACACCACGGAGCGGCCATTTGCCCTTTCTGGTTGCGTGATCGCTGGAAGGTGATGAGATCACCCTTTCGTGGCTCACGTACTTGCTTCCACGTCTGGATGGTTGGTTCATCTTTTCCAGCTTCTACTGGTCCACCGTCATTGCGTTGGAAATACAACTCTTCGCCGGACGGCAGAGTGACGAACCCAAAACCTCCATACTCATTGGTTTTAAAGAACTTGACTATTCCCGTTTCCATATCACACCTCTATCACGAAACGGACTGGGCTGTCTGAACTTACGTTCTTTGAGCTGTGTCACACGATAAAGCACTGACAGGTCGTATTTACGACTAATTATATTATACTATATTAATACTTCTGTCAACTGCATTTAGGGTGAATTCTACCTCCAAGTGCAACACTCTCGTGTTCCAAACTATGAATATGTCATTTAAACTTTAAAGCTGTACACATGTAGGGCTTTTCTACACTTTACCCAACACAGCGTAAATTAAAACCCCGCAGAATCACCGAAGTGAATTATGCGGGGTTGCTTGAAAACGAGGCTCCAACGTTATGCGATCATGAACTCTTTGATTTGCTCTATACAAGTACCATGATTGCCCGTGATGTAGATGCCGAAAGAACGAACGACAAACTCCGGGATATCCCACTTGATCTCGGCGACTGCCTGGTTCGCTTGCTGCTCACTCATTAGCCGCGTGAGAGTAAAATGCGGATTGTAGAGCTGCATAGCATCCGCGTAGCCGTACAGTTGTATATATGCCATCTGCTCCTCGGTGAAGCTCATGGCGTACTCCTTGCCGCCAGCATGTTGGTCGCTGCGTAGTGGTGCAAGCGCACTGATAACGCGCCCATGGAAACGCATCATTTCTTCCGAGCGAACTACAGCCACTCCGATGTATCCTTGATGAGTTTTCACTTGTTTGTATGTGCACTGAAGCGCTTGGCTGGTGGCTGCGATCCGGGCAGCAGCATCCAGAACCGATTTCAAGGCGACATCCGGGAAATTTACCGCATACACCGTGATGTGAGGATAATTGTCCTCTCCAAGCACGAAGTATGCATCGTATTTCTCGGACAACTGCTTCGAAAGCTCGACGGCTTTCACGCTCACAGCTTGTGGGATGGTTAATGCAAGGTTTAGTTTCATGATATTCCTTTCGAACGGTATTATAACAAGGGAACTTTGCAGTAGGAACCGCCATCGCCAATGCGACCTTCTCCAATTTTTTTGATAGGGATTTGATCTCCATTAAAAGAGATTCCAAAAAACGCCACATCGCCTGGACCAAGAAGCAGGCGCACCGAACCAACAAGAGGAATGCGAGAAACGCCAATGACGTCGTTCGCCATCCATCCAACGTACCATCCTCTAATGCACACTGCATCGCAGGGTTTCAGCACAACATAGTTACGCCAACCGCCGAGGATCGGAATGTGAAAGATGGGAATACCGAGTATTTTTCGATTGCTTGCGCCGGGGATTCCGTGGCAATGCACCATCGCACCACGATCGATGTGTTCCGTTTCTCCAACAGTTAACTTGGAATTGTTCCAAAAATGAGTCTGCTGCGGTTCTTCCATACTCCCGGATAGAATATGCATAAGAGGGATCATCAATGCATCGGCGCAACGATGGAACCACTTGAGCTCCTGAATACAAATCTTCTTGGCCACGATTGTAACTCCAATTGAGAGGAATAGAGTGAATTCACTCCGTTTAATTGTAGAGAACAGGTATATACATATAGCACAAATACATGCATGTTGTCAAATATAACCATCGCGGTGCAGGCATCAAAAAAGACCGCGGGTAAAACCACACGGTCTCTGAATACCAGGCTTCTACAGTCAGGGATCAACCTACTAAGACCCCGCGCTCATTGCCTTCGCAACTCTCTCTACCTTCCTCGCAAAGCGACGGGAGAACACCGTTGCGGCAATTGCAGGCACATGCGTCATTACTTGATTGAAGATAACAGCGGGATATTCACGCTGACCGATAATCTGACGACGGTTCACTGAGTCAACCCCTGCTTGCAAATCGTAAACCGCAATTTGGCATGTTCGTACAAATTTCTCAGGAGAAGCTTCACTGTTGAACCTACCTGCAAGAAACTCGCCGAACACGTACACAATGTCGTGTTGACTGGGTAAATGACGTTCCAATACTTTCAGCTTTTGACGAATTTCTTCATCCTTAGCCGCATTCTGGCTGATCATCTGTATTCCTTTCTAAAAGAGCTACTAAACCTTGTTGCCAATTGAGAAAAGCTAGCATGTATACAGTATCAAGTCAATGGCGAGATGAAGCAACTATACTGAACAACATTCTTCTTTAAAATCTCCCAGGGACCATCGTGTCAATCCCACAACCCATATTCCCGAGAGCCTCATAATCTTACCAAAAAAAGAAAACAGTATTTTTCGCCAAATCTTGACTTCTGTGCGCATAGCGCACAGAATATTATCACCCAGATTCAGGATTGTTCTTCTATATTACGAAAGGAATGAACTAATGCCAATTGCTCCGCGTCTGCATGTTCTCCATAAGGAGGATGATTCGCTTGAAGCGTTTGGAAAGTTGCACGGATTGATCGGGCGCAGTGAAACGTTTCTCTCTTTTTTGGAAGATTTGAGGAGCCTCGCTTCGCTGCCATCAACAATTCTCTTACAAGGAGAAACGGGGACTGGCAAAGAGCTTGCTGCGCGAGCGCTTCATACGCACGCACAACGGTTCGGGGATTTTGTGGCAGTTGGTTGCTACGACATAGATAACTCCCAAACGGGCAGATCCGAACTCGCAGGCTATATGGGAAAGTCGTTCACAGGAAGCGACAATAAGGACCGTCCTGGTCTTTTCCAACAGGCTAAGGATGGAACGCTTCTTTTGGATGAAATTCAATGTCTTGATGACCGTGGGCAGCAAATGTTTCTGCGCGCGCTGGATCAGAAAAAAATTCGTCCACTTGGATCGACGTTGGAAGTCAGCATCTCGAACGTTCGTATAGTTGCGGCAACGAACGAACGATTGGAAACTCTGGTTGAGAAAGGATTATTTCGAAAGGATCTCTATTATCGCCTCACACCGCTTACCATTTCAATTCCACCACTTAGAGAGCGAAAGAGTGATATTGCGCAACTCACGTACCACTTCATGGCAAAGCATCGAGAGGCGTTAGGCGCGAAAGCGCATCATATCTCCGAGAACGCAATTGAGCTTCTTATGTTGCATGACTGGCCCGGAAACGTGCGAGAACTGGAAAATGTGATTTTTTCCATCCTTGCGCGTCATCAAACGACGACGATTATTGAGTCTGATCATATTCGGAAATCGATAACGATTATCAAGCCGGATCATATACGAAAATCGATAGTGATTGAATCTCCAGAACTTCCCGATTCAGCTCCCGCACCGTCCATCGTTTTCCCGCTTGCAACAGCAGTAGAGGC
>CAZSWB010000042.1:3338-6576 GCA_964610675.1 uncultured Candidatus Saccharibacteria bacterium | reverse complement strand
CAGTAGTTGTAGACCTTGGGAGCAACAAAGAGCAGGCTGAACAAGTCGCACAGCTTTTCGCGGCAAAGGTGGTAAGTTTGCCGGAAGGCGAAGCAAGGCCTGCGAGCGGAGATATCTTGATTATTATAGGGAAAGACGTAGCGACACGAGCAGAAAAAGCCGCTCAGGCATCTCCGTCGGTTTCACCTACAGTAGAGCCTGAGTCATAGAGGGGTTTTGGCAGGGGATAAGATTTTGGTAGCATTATTAATGACAAGACAAGACTTTTCATTGACAATTCATGTCATTGGCCTATACTCGATAGTATAAGTAGCCGAATACTTCCCGTCACGGGTTGGTGGCCGCGAGGTCTAGGCTACTTTTTTAGTACCTACACTTCGCGAATCACTTTATTCCGTAACGCCTTTTTATACAGCGGCACCATTATGTCGTCGCCTTCCATACCGTCGCGCACAAATCCCGCCATTGCATCGGCCAAGCGGATAAATTCATCAGACTCATCTTTCGGGCCTCGCGCCTGCCGGGGCATTTTTACGTGCAGATCACGCAAGCCCTTGGTGAAGCGCTGACGCTGTGCTTTATTAAGGCCATCAACCCACACGTCAGCCTGATACGGTTCGCGTGCCTGGTGCAGAATCGCTTGAGCGGTGGAAAGAATGGTCAGTGGCACATAATCGCGAGAGTCGTGGTAATGGGAGTAGTACAGCAGGCCGGCGAATTGCTTGGATTCTAAGACTCGGCGGATGTACGCTTCGCGGCGCACGCGCCGCTCCTTTGCCCATTTCTTATTTTTCCTGCTAGCCTGTTCAATTTTACGCAGCAGTTGCCGTAATTTGTCGCGCTGCTTCCCGACCACAATCACCGCCACTAAAAATATTTCCCCGAGTGTATCTTGGCCGGATTCATCAACGTAGGCGTATAATTTTTGCTTCTCTGTCATGTTTAAATAGTGCGCCAATGCGCCTTTATGGTCAATTTTAGGTGGCGAAAGTTAATTGCCCTCTCAAGGAGACAACTATTGGCATAAAGCTACTCTCCTGAGGAGACAGGTATTGAATGCAAGTATGGCTAAAAAGAAGCATTTCCCGAATCATTGGAACCACTTTTCCTTACAAAAGAACAGTTGTGGCTTTGGGCGTTATCGGCGGGTGGTAAGGAATACTGAGAACGCTTTATTAACTTTCTCCCCGCCTTATTCTAGAATTCGTAGTATATGTTACGAAAACTGGAACAGAAGCTCAAGAATCTTCCCTTGGTCTCTAAGCAGAATTTGGCCGTTATTTTGGATAAAAAGGGGACTACGCTTGATTATTGGACGAAAAAGATGGTCGATAAAGGTGTCCTTATCAAGCTAAAAAGCGGTGTGTATGCGCCTCGCTACTATGTGGATATGGTGAGCCAAAACCCGGAAGATACGGAGCGGTATAGAGAGTACATAGTCAATCAATTGCGCAGCCCTTCTTACCTTTCTTTGGAATACGTGCTTTCTAAAAACAATATACTGGCGGAGGCGGTATTTAAAGTTACGTCGTGCACCACGAAATCCACGCGCACCTATGAAACGGAACTGGGGGTATTTATATACCGGAGCATCAAGGAAGAATTGTTTACCGGATATCTGCGCCAGGTATGGCGTGATAAGCAAATTTGGGAGGCTACGCCCGAGAAGGCGCTACAGGATTGGCAATACTTAAACGCCGGTGCTGACGTTTCCAGAATACAGTACGATGCTTGGCTTACCACGCCGTAAAGCCGCCGTCGACAATGAGATTTGCTCCGGTCATGTAGCTGCTTGCGTCGGATGCCAAGAAGACAATCGGTCCTCCTACTTCTTCGGGATTGGCCATTCGTCCAAGCGGAGTTTTTGCTCCGTACTTATCAGTAAACTCTTTCCCGTGCCCTTTCAATACACCCCCGAGTGTCAGGGTATTTGCGCGAATACCCTGACTGCCGTACGTGGTTGCAAGGTATTTCGTCAGCATCACGACTCCGCCTTTTGTAATGCAGTAATCGACGGGCTTTTGTGTACCTTCCGGATACAAACTCTGATCCGGTGCTACGACGCCGTAAATTGAGGATACGTTGATGATATTCCCGGATTTTTGCGGCAGCATCCTTCTGATCGCTTCTTGTGCGACGAGTGTGTAGCCCAACAGGTTCACTACTAAGCTTTCCTTAAGCATCTCTTCGGGGTAGTTTTCAAAGAGGGTCGCATTCGCATCGGCGTTCGCGTCAAACTTCGGATCGATTGCCGCGTTGTTGATGACAACATCGATTTTTCCGTGTTCTTGTATAACGCGATCAAACGCGGATGATATTGATTCCTTGCTGGTTACATCAAGGGGTGATGCTGCGTCTTCCTCTTTGCTTGTTGCGATAACAGTCGCACCGGCATCTTTCAGCGCTCGGCTGAAGTATTCTCCTAAAAAGCCGGTTCCACCCGTTATTACCACAACCTTGTTTTGAAGTTTCATATACGTATCAGTGTACCTGAGGCCACTTGGCAGGGTCAATTTGTCCGCTGTCACTCATCCCAAGGGTGTTGAGCTCTTGCAGTATATCCTCAGGTAACACGCCTTGGCTTGCCGCATCCAGAGCGGATTGGACGTGTTTTGGCTTTGTTGTGCCTATAAGGACCGTGGAGACTGCATTTTGCGAGAGCGCAAATCGGATGGCGAGAGTAGGGAGGTCAACCCCCATACGTTCTGCAATATGCGCTGCCCGGTCAGCATGCTCTTTAAGTTCGTGCAAAGATTCCGGTAGCCGTTCTCGCGCAGGAGTTAACACACCCTTTAAAAGAACGGATCGATTGATGACACCGATGTGTTGCTCTTTTGCTTGCGACAATACTAATGGAGTCATTCTTTGATCAACTATTCTGTACGAAAGTTGAATTGTCTGAAAACGCGGCAAGTGCAGCTGGCTCGCCGCGTACTGCAATACCGACATGCGTAACTTTTTGCTCATCCTGTATTTTTTGCATAATCTCGATGATTTCGGAAAAATCCGTAAAATCTTCCAACTCGTTATGAAGCTGTGCAAGCTGCAGTGTTTCTTGAGCAAGGTTTTTTCTGCTTGTATCGATGTCTTCTCGAATTCTTTTTTCAAGCTCTGCGCCATGTAGGTTACGTTCTTGTTTTAAAAACTGACCGAACTTGGTACCGATGACAACATTTGTGTTTTTCCGGATATTTGATTTTCCAATTCTCTCTTCCGCAAGACCGTACCCGCGCGCCGT
>CAZSWB010000042.1:0-3328 GCA_964610675.1 uncultured Candidatus Saccharibacteria bacterium | reverse complement strand
ATCAATATACGTAATGCCTTGTTCAACGGCGCTTTTGAGTACGCTGATCGCTTCCTGTTCCGTAGGCAGTCCCGTATTCCCAATACCGTATGCAAGTCCAATTTCGACGGTTCCCAGTCCGATTCTTGAAACAGATAAACCGGTATTTCCGAGTATTGCGCTCATATAATCTAGTGTATCATATGCATATGACAACAAGCATACAAAACCCGAAACGGACCCCTGTGAACGTCGTTGCGATCATTCCCGCGCGCGCGGGACAGCAGAGTATCCCGTATAAAAATTTACAAACATTGGGGGATAAAACACTACTGCAGTGGGCCATAGAAGTGGCGTTTGCCGCGCAGTCCATAGACGCTGTTATCGTGTCTACGGAAGATGACCGGATACGCTAAGAGGCACAAAAATATGGATCACTGGTAGCTCCAAGGCCGAAAGAATATGCCCAGCCCACAAGTGGAGATGCCGGCTTTTATCAGCATGCGGTTACCTGGATGGAAGCGGAACACGGCTGGACACCGGAATTTTTGGTGAATTTACGGCCGACCAGTCCCCTACGATTCGCGACGGATATAGACCGTATGATTGAACACATAAAGAGTACGGGTGCGGACGGAGTAAAGAGTGTCATCCCTTCCCCGCTGCATCCGTACAAAATGTGGCAAATGGAAGGCACGGGAGAAATCGGATCATCCGGGAAATTAATTCCCGTGCTTGATAGCGAATATCGGCAAACGCACGGACCTGATCAGCCGCGGCAAAAAATCCAGGAATTGTTTCCGGTATTTTTCCAAGACGGACAAGTGGATATTACTCGCAGATCGTTCGTTATGCGTCCCGAGGCGTTGAAATATGAAAATGTTTGGGGAGAAAATCTCCATGGATTCATTCTTGACCCCCGGACAAGCACTGATTTGGATGAGCCTACCGATTTTATTCGAGCGGAAAAAATATACCGGGATTTGCAGCAGGAACGAGGAGAATAGCGGCATATTCCCTCGTACGCTCTCTATTTAAGTTGAGTTACTTGAGCTCGTCTTGGAGTTTTTTCAGCCCTTCCGGACCTTCTTTAGCGGCATTTTCCACCTTCTGGCGCATTCCTTCGGGAAGTCGAGACATGATGCCTTGCATCAAGTCTTCCGCAGATACAACGGTTTTTCCTGTGTTTCGTGCATGCTCCTCGGCCGCTTGCTCCAACTCGCGTTTTACTCGCTGTTTCATAATCCCCGGTACCGGAGCTTGCCCAACGGCTTCCGCGAGCGCCTTTGTTGCACTTGCGTCCCATGTAAGTTCACCATTGACATCACTATTCTTTGATGATTTTTTTTGCCAGAATGAAAACATGTCAGAAGTATACACAGTATCGGTGCGCCGGAGCAAGCGTGCAAAACGAATTTCGCTTCGCATACATCCGCAAGGAGTTGTTGAACTGGTGTTGCCATTTCGGGTAAGTCAGCGTGTTGGAGATGCATTTGTGGCGAGTAAACGGCGTTGGATAGAGCAAGCGCTTAAAACGCAAAAAAAACATGATGCGGTGCAAAAACCCGTAGTTTGTGCGGATGGGAAGCATGTCCCCTGCTTTGGAGATGTACTGCAACTTTCTATCAGGTGCAACCCTAAACGGGTGCGATCATCCGTTTCCCTTCAAAAAGATATTTTAATGGTGCGCGTTGCTTCACTGAAGGACGCAGAAGATACCCTCGTTCGGTGGTATCAAAAAGAAGCGCTCGCATATTGTGTTGGACAAGCTCATGAGTATGCGGACATGCTTGGCACTGCCATTACTCAAGTCCGCGTCATTTCCATGAAGACCCAATGGGGAAGCTGTAACAGCAAAGCACGCGCACTGTCGTTTAACTGGAAACTTGCGCTTGCCCCGGAAGATGTGGCGCGATACGTAGTGGCTCACGAGGTGGCGCATATACTTGAGCCTAACCACTCACCTTCCTTCTGGAAAGTCGTACGGAAGCTAGATCCCGATTATGCGCTGCACCGCACGTGGCTTCGGCAGTACGGCGGTGGGCTATATATCGCAGAAAGCAAAAACTCCAACAAGTAATTTGGAGGAGTTTCTGCTTTTCGAAACACTGTACTACATTGTTCCTTCTTCGCTCTCTGTTGGGGCGCCTGTTTCTTCAGGAGTTCCCATCGGAGCTTCTACTGGTGTCTCCGCTGGAGTACCCATTCCTTCTTCTGTTCCTTCCGGATTTTCTCCTTCCATCATAGAAATCACCTCCTTTTCCTTAGGTTATATATCAAACTGCTCTTTTCATAACCATACTCGAAACTCCTTGCTTGTGTAAAATACGGTTAAGTTGTACATTGTGCTGCTATGGTAACTCTGAACATTTTGCAAGAACTTCTCGCCACCCTTATTGTTATCGTCATGTTTAGCGTGGCCGGGCTGTTTTTTTACCGGGAAGAGTCGGGAGCGGTCGTGCAGCTTTCCGAGCCGTTTCTTGCAAATCCAGTTGTGAAGATTTCTGTTCCCAAGCACAATGTATTTGCGCCGTACAGGTAAAACATATGCTTTCATTCAACGACATTCGCAAAGGAAAAGGGAAGATTATTGTGCTCGAGGGAGAGCCGTATGTTATCGTGGCTGCCGAATTTCTTCGGAAGCAACAGCGTCGCCCCGTTATTCAAACCATTTTGAAGCACTTGAAAACGGATCAGACGCGAGAACATACGTTTCAACAATCCGATAAGGTGGTTGAAGCGGATATCGATCGTTCTCCTCACCAGTACTTGTATCGACAAGGCAACGATTACATATTTATGAATACAGAGTCGTACGACCAAATTGAAATCCCGTCGGATGTTATGGGAGATATCGCACGTTTTTTGCTCGAAGGCGAAGAAGTCCAGATCATGGTATTTGAAGGAAGTCCGGTTTCCGTAGATATGCCGATTAAGATTGATCGGAAAGTTATCGATGCACCTCCGGGCGTTCGCGGAGATACTTCGAGTAACGTTACAAAGGAAATTATCATCGAGGGCGGTTTGCGCATGCGTGCACCCTTGTTTATCAAAGAAGGCGATACGATACGCGTTGATACGCGAACGGGAGAATATTTGGAACGAGCATAAGTATCTGTCACGCCGGCATGACAATATATAGGGCGTTGTTGCGTAAAATGTCTTGCGCGAAATCCGGTCTGTCCGTATTATAGATATAAACCCACCGAGTGTTTCTCGGATTAACGCAAACACTGACAAAGTTTGGTTCGACAATTACATACAATTCGCAGATTTTGTTACCTTCTAACCATTGACTTTTATGACCCCACAACAACTCAAAACCCGCACCTCGCCCGACGCCGTATCT
>CAZSWB010000041.1:0-6641 GCA_964610675.1 uncultured Candidatus Saccharibacteria bacterium | reverse complement strand
GATTTGAAAATATGATCAAGTCGATCTTCCACGGTTGTTAAGTAGCAGGAGCTCATCTGCGGATGGCTCGTGCCGGCATGGAACAGCGTTGGTGTTGACGGCGTATACAGAAGCGAGGAAATCGTTTCGTAAAACTCAATTGCATACGATGTCCAGGTATCTTTTGCTTCATTTAACGCAAGCCCCATGGCAACGCGCATCCAGAAATACTGTGGAACCTCTAAAATACGTTGTGACAAGTCCTTGATGAAATACCGTTCGTACAGCGTTTGGATTCCCAAATATTCAAACAGCTTATCTCGCGAAATGTCGAGTGCACCAGCAAGCGCTTCAAAGTCAAATTCGTTCATACGTGGGTCCAGTCTTTCTGCGGCAACTCCTTGCGCGATACTGATCTGAAGTCCCTCGCGATACTTGGCTTCAAAGTCCTGGTCGAATTCGTCGATACCGATGACGTCGC
Organism: uncultured Candidatus Saccharibacteria bacterium; assembly: GCA_964610675.1. Classification (GTDB taxonomy): domain Bacteria; phylum Patescibacteriota; class Andersenbacteria; order UBA10190; family UBA10190; genus HO2-45-11b. Next base: position 6,181 of record CAZSWB010000041.1, on the reverse strand, counting down.
GGTACAGATCGTTCGTCAATACGCGCGCGGCAAGATACGAGTATTTCGGGTCGTATTCGATTCGGCTGCGCAAAGACATGATAATTGTCTGGTTGATTTCGGACGTGGATATCCCATCATATATGTTATTCTGCGCTTCTTTCAATACCGCATTGATCTGATCTTGCGTTAGTACGCCGGAACAGTATTTTTCAATTGCAATTCGCACCTGCTCGAGATCGAACGGCACCTTTTCGCCCGAACGGTTCTTTACGTGCAATTGATGTGTTTGAATTTTTTTCTCAAGTTCTTGTTTTTGCTCCGCCTCTTTCATCGCGCGCTGCTCTTGTTGTGCGACACGGTACAGGATGTACGATTTTGCAACATCGAACAGGCCCTTTTCCGCAATCTTTGACTCTACGATATCTTGAATGCTTTCAACCCCGGGAATGGATTTGTTGTACGTCGATTCTATGTGCTCAACCACTTCGTCAACGATTGTTTCGATGACTGGAGTTTCACCCTGTCCTCTGGTTGCATGGTAGGCTTTGTGAATGGCGCTCTGGATTCTCGTACGGTCGAAATCAACTATGGAACCGTTTCTTTTTTTTACTTTGTCGATGGGCATGTATTGTATTGTACTCTCTGTGACTCATCGATTCAAAAATATCGCATGTCATTTTTTCTCTATACAGGGTTGGGTTTTGCACACGAACAAAAAACGTTCCCTGATCAGAGGAACGTTTTTTGTTCGTACGATACTTGTCAATCTTTTTATGTCAGTGCGTGCGTGTATTTCGTAAGATTTTTCAGCTGAGGCTCTGAGAGCGTACCTGCCGCTTCTACTGCTTGCTTCACGAGGTCGAATGAAATCGTTTCTTCCATGCCGATGTGTACGGGACGCTGTTGCAGGTTCTTTCGGATGTAGTCTTCAATATATATGCGGTGCTCGTTCGTAAGCGTATACCCTGCTTCGTTGTCAGTAAGATATCTAGCTGCCGCTCTGCGCGCCAGGTGCGTTAACCCATCGCCTCGCTCTGCAACTTCCACATATGCGTTTTCCGTCGTTCTAGCGCTTGGCATCTGCTCGCTCGCTTCCATAAGCTTGGCCTTGTCTACGGGAGCGGCGGGAGATACAGCCGGCGTTGCTTTGCTTTGCTCTTCTGGAGTTCCTTCTGTTTGTGTGTCATTGTTTGCTTCCTCTTGCTCTTCATCTGAAGATTTCGGCGCTACGGATGCGGTAATATCGCCAGCGAGCTCCTCAGGAGTATTTTGCTCGTTTCCTGAGAACGCGTAAATTGCGGCTGCAACGATCAGAACGATGATGATTGCGGATACCGTTCGCGGGGATTCTTTAATCTTGTTCATAAACCCGTCGTCCGGGTTTGGCTGTTGTTCATATTCCATATGGTGTTCACCTCCTGTTAGTAATAAAAATCAAGTCCCCTCCATATGACACTTTACAAGCATCATATAACCGTATGTCGCCTGTATGGCGGCGTCAATGTGGATAACCGCGAACAAGTCGAGGAAATGTGACAACCGCATTCCATATTCTCCGGATTCTTCTCGGTTCCAAGAAAAGACGCCAGAGCCATTCGAGGTGATGGCGCTGCATCCATTTCGGCGCTCTGGGCAACGTGCCGGATATCATGGCAAACGCTCCTCCGATGCCGATTGCCATTCTTACGCCGCTATCTGCAAGAAGCGCGCGGTTTTGCTCTATCCAAAGAGTCTGCTTCGGCGCTCCCAGCGCAACGAAGACGACGCTCTTTGGCGATATGCTCTTGCGTATCCCCGATATATGTTGCTCCGAGTGCACGGAAACGGAGAGGTGAGGATAGGTTTCTTGGAGAATGCGCGCGGTTTCTTTTGCCTCATTCGTTTTTCCGCCGACCAGTATTACGGTGCCTTTATGTCGTTCAACGATTTTACTGATATCCAATATGCTTTGAACGCCCGTAATCGTCTGTTCGTTGGAAAAAAGAAATGCGATCAGGCTGGCAAGAAGACGCGCGAATGACGTGCGTTTCTTTGAGTCAGCGCTGCTGCGGATATATCGCCTGGCCCACAAGATACTGGATCCGTCCGGGATTATCAGTTCCGCTTGCATGATTGCTTTTCGAAACAGATCGTTTTTTTGAGCTGCAACGACCATTTCCGCATTGAGCGTCACGATGTGCATAAGCGATGTTCCAAGGAGCGCACGTTCGACTTGAAGCAGATATTCCTCTATCGAGAGATCGGCGCAATTAAGGAGTAATGGGAATGCTAGCGATGATTTCATGGGAATCGGGTTGGATGACATGGAGTTCATGAATGCTGAACGTATCGGTGAGCGGCGTATCCAATATGCCGAACGAAGGTATGTTCGCAAAAGAACCCAGATATATGTGCGGAACAAAGGAAGGTGAATCGGCAACAATCGTCGTCGGTTGCAGCTGCGCGAGCAAGGAATCTCGCAATGCGATAATACTCGGATTGATCTGGAAGCGAATCCACAATGAACCTTTTTTATCACCTTCACCGATAGAGAGTATTCTCATGGTTTGATGAAACGGTTGTCGCAACGGTTCATTTGGTGGCGGCGAAGAGACGGAAACGAGCGGTACGTGCCATGTAGCTTCGGGTGCCATTTGTTCTAAATATTCTTTGTACTGCATAGAAGCATTGCGAATCGCTGCAATTGATTTTTCCGGAGGAATAATTGAAATATGAAGCTTCATACGTATCTGTATCATACTGGCGTTGCCAATTTTCGGATAGTCCGTACGATGCAAAGCATGACAGGCGGTCTCTACAGCAAACTTGCGAAACAGGCGGCGGAATACTATGCGCGAACCGGAGCATATATGCCGCTTCCGGCATCTCTTCCAGCGAGCATGCTGGGCCAGAAAGCATGTTTTGTTTCTGTTATTGAGCAACCCGGAAGTCGCATGCGCGGCTCGTTCGGCACTCCGCTCCCTCGGCGAACCGCTCTCGCCCAGGAGATTATTGAGAATACCGTAGAAGTTATTGTCCAAAAAAACATCCATATGCGTACGATCGATATGGCGAATTACGGATATATAGTTGATGTTCTTGGACCCATTGAACGGATTACAAGCAAAGAGCATTTGCAACCGCGCCATTATGGATTGTATCTACGTACCGATAGGAATAAAATTGCGCTCATCTTGCCCGGGCGAGTTGGAATCGATACGCCTGAAGAACAAATTGCAACCGCGATTCGTGAATCCGGGGCAGATTCGCATAACGAGGTAGTTACCATGTATCGCTTCCCCGTTACGTCCTATGGCCCCTAAGTCATCTGTCTCGTATGTGCTTGTTGCACCTTGTATCCCGCTTCCCAAAGGAGGGCATGAAGCATACACGTATCATATTGAAAATATCGACGAAGCCCTCCGTACAGGCAGTGTTGTCCGTATATCGTTTGGAAAAAGAAAAATTCTCGGAGTGGTGTTGCAATCCGACATACGACGTCCGCGATATCCCACGAAACCGATTGCTGCCGCATTACCCATTACATTGACTGCATCGCAACTGCGATTTGCCAAGTGGATTGCCAGCGCTTCCCATGGAGGCTTGGGTTACACGCTCCGACTTTTCATTCCTCAAACAAGATGAAAAACACACAACCTATTGCGATAATTGAACAAAACGATATCAAGAGGCGCACACAGCTTAGCGATCTTACAAGAAAGCAAAAGGGTCAATCGCTCATTCTCGTGCCGGAAGTTGCCATGCTTCAACCATACCGTGATGCCGGAGTTCTCTATCACGCAGGGCTGTCGCAGCCGGAGAAACGGGATATTTGGAATGCCGTGCAAGCGGGCACAATCCCCCTTGTCATCGGCACGCAAAAGGCATTGTTTCTTCCGTTTAAAAACCTCTCCACGATCATCATTGACGAAGAGCAGTTCGAAAGCTACAAGTTGTGGGATCAATATCCGCGACTGCATTCGGTACGCGGTGCACGTGCGCTAACAGACATATTTGCGGCAAATATGGTGTATGCATCGTCATACCCCTCCATACAGCTTCGGTACATGATAGAGCAAAAGCTGTGCGAAGTGGCATCTCATCATCCGGTAGTACTCCAAACCCATGTCATTCCGTTTGCGTTTGAGGATAGGAAGTGGAAACGTTCTCTTCCCAACGAAGCGGGTACGAATATTCGTGCATGGGCACGGCAAGGGAAAAAAGTGTTGGTGTTGTACAACAAGAAAGACAATGCCAAAATTCGAGAAGCGCTTCATTTTCGACTCTCCAAAAAAGCAAAAGAAAACGTTACACTGGGTACCGCTTCCCTGTTAAAAGATGCGGCGGATTTCCCGTACGATCATGTTGTGTGGATCGCACCGGAGTTTACGGCAAAGGCATTTGATTACCGCTCAAGCGAGCGAGCCCGTCTGCTCGCCGCCCGGCTTCAAAAACTCACGCCCAAAAAACCAATTACGCTGGTAACGCGCAGCGAAGAGCATATTCGCAACATTCTGACCGTATCGGATGACGCATGGTACGAACATATCATGAAGGAGCGTCGATCATTGAATCTTCCGCCGTTTACGGACCTCGTTCGCCTTACCGTACGTGATAAGAAGAGGCAGAAAGCGCAAAGTCGGGCAGAGGCCGTGTTTGAGTTGCTCCTAGAAGCATTTGCAAAAGAAAAAACGGTACGCGCTTTTGGTCCCTTTCAAGAAAGGAAACCAAAGAAAACTAAGCTCGTGGAATTTCATATTCTGCTGTCAGGTGAGTTGGATCGCTTGATTCCTGTATATGAAAACCTGCCGATTGATTCGGCGGATGTGGATCCGCACACGATTGTCTAGACGAGAGTATATCTGTTTTAAAACCCAAGACTTTCTTCTACGAGTATCATGTTTACTCTGCGTCCGGAGTCCGGCTTCTCGCGATTGAAAATGACGACCTTTGATAGTCCGGTATGGATTCCATAGAGTTCTTGCATGTGCTGATCTTCAAGCGGCAACACGTATTCTTCAAGTCGCTTCATAGCATCGGAAAGCGTCGGAACGATTTTTTTCGTACTAACTACGAAGATGAGATTCGGGGATGTGAATACGATATGTGGCAGTTGGCTTCCGGTATTTGATGCAATGACAAACTCCCCCGTTTCCGCGAGTGCATGCACGCTTCCCAAATAATAGTCCGAGATGACACTCTCTTTGCGCAACTTCGCGCGTTTTTCTTCATTTGGTTCGGCAAGAATGGCGGCGTGGAGGTTGTTCCAAGGATGCGTTGCTGATTTCAAATAGTCCACAAACCCTATTTGCTCAAGCGTGACGGACGAGCCGTTCATCACTGACGCCCCGCTTGGAATGAATGTCTTGGCTTGTGCGAGCGCTTCTTCTTTGGTTGGAACTGCAATCGCATTCACATTGTGTTCTTTTAAACTTGCAATCGTTCTTGTGATCGCTTCTTTTGAGGCCAATGTGTCGTATTTCATGTGTTTACAACTATACGGCTTCTTTTGAGATCAGCAAGAGCTTTTCCGCATGTGATAGTTGCTTTATGCCATACTCTCGTTGCATCGCTTCAGTTTTAGACGCACATTCTTCTGTGTATACGCATTCTACCGGACACCGTGAGCGTGTATATTTAGCGCCCGTTCCCGCATTGTGACGCGCAACTCTCTTGTTAATATCCGTGCTCCAGCCGGTATAGAATGTGGCATCGTTACACCGCAGAATATATACGAAATACGAAGGCATCACGAATGCTACATCGGAACTTCCATGAGGAGGAATTCCGTATCGCTTTTTGCACGAATGGGGATCGAATCAAATTCCCATATACCGTACCCGTCTCGCGCTGCAAGCGCTTGCTCCCCTACCAAGATACTTCCCTTGATCGCGAATACATACAGCCCGTTGTTGTGTTTGTGCATGCGATAGGCTGTACTATTGCCTGCGTCCAACGCTCCCAGATGAAACCACGCATCCTGATGAATCCACATTTCCGAATCTTCCGTACTTGGTGAAATAATTTGCTGCAGCGCATTATCTCGGTTTTTCGGATCGAGTGTCATTTGATCATATCGCGGCACAACATTCCGTTTGTTCGGCAGTATCCATATCTGCAACAGCTGTACAACGACATCTTCTTTGTTATTGTACTCACTATGGAGTACTCCTGCACCTGCACTCATAACTTGTACATCATTCTTTGAAATTACCGCCTT
>CAZSWB010000040.1:5394-6755 GCA_964610675.1 uncultured Candidatus Saccharibacteria bacterium | reverse complement strand
AGAATTAGCGAAACAAGATTCTGTCCCCTATTCCTTCATCGACTACCCCGGCATGCAACCGCGCCACACGCTGTTCGCAAGTTTCACCGGTCTTGCAACTGCACTTGCCAACAGTTCCCTCGCGCAAGATATTTCATCGCAACTGCAACAAACAGCCGATATGCTTGACCGAGAACATGCGGCCATGGAAGCGCCCGCCAAAGCACTGGCGGACACGCTTGTCGGAAAGACTCCCGTATTTTACGCTGCGGACGCGCTCGGGTTTGCCGCAAAGAATATGAAAATCCAAACAAACGAAAACGTAAAAACGCCCGCATTCTGGAACGAGTTCCCGGAACTCAACCACAATGAAATGGTGGGCATGACGCATCCGCAAGCCGTATTCCACGGAGTGTTCTTGCGAACATCCACGGATCATCCGCAAATAGCCGCGCGCATGGATATATCAAAAGAAATGTATGCCTCATGGGGAGTGGAAGTTACGGAAGTTACCATTAAAGGAGATACTCTCCTTGATCAAATCTCCTATGCGGTTGTATTCGGACTATGGACGACGTACCATTTGGCGCTCAACTACAACATTGATCCTGTACCGGTTCAAGGGGTAGAGGATTTTAAAGCGAAGTTGGCATCAAGAGCAGTATTGTAAACAAGATACTGTCGGAGTGGCGGAATTGGTATACGCGTACGCTTCAGGAGCGTATGGCTTCACAGCCTTGAGGGTTCAAGTCCCTCCTTCGACACCAAAATGGAACTTAGCGATTGACGTAGAGAGTTTTTTGCAACATGCTGTTTGTGCGATCGAATCGAATGTATCAGTGACACTACCCGTTCTTTCAGGAGGAATCTTATGGCTTCAAACAAAGCGCCGCTCAAATCTCAGGTTGAGTGGAAAGAAACGACTGGCCAGATGCCAATTGGTGAGGCGTACGATGCCGCCAAAAAGGCAGCAGAGTCCGAAACATGTATGACAGATTTTTTCTCTCACGAAGCGAAAAAAGTCTCCAAAGAAGAGTTTCTTGCTGGAATAGAGTCACAGGGAGTGAAGACACTTCTCGATGTGGTCAACGCGTGCGGAAAGAAGAAGAGAGACGGCGGTCAGGACGATCCGAACGATGGTTGGCCGATTGTTCAGGTGACACATTTCCCATACCTCTCTCAACCCATTAACGATGCGCTCAGTGCCATTGACGAGTACGCCTGTAATTTAATAGGTATCGAATCATTGGGAATGAACCCTGCCAATCTCTAAGAAACAACAAGCGCTCGTTCGCAAGAACGTCCACAAACCCCAATGTAAATCGAATACGTTGGGGTTCTTTTACATTGTGTTTTGCAATATCTGGCGAATATGCAGGCTA
>CAZSWB010000040.1:0-5384 GCA_964610675.1 uncultured Candidatus Saccharibacteria bacterium | reverse complement strand
TTACATTTCGCTATCAAGTTCCCTACCTGCAAGCTTTTTCCTCCTCTTTAGATTATGCTGGTACCCTACTACTCTTTTCCATCATCCTCACAATACAACTTAACTACCTCTCGAACATTGTTCTTCGCCTCTTCGATCGTTTTTTTCCTTGACTTACAGCTCTGCTCGGCAAAGCGGTTGCTACGTTCCATTCCCCTTCTTTTGTGATATCTCCAGAGAACATCATACCCGTAGCATACAATACACAAAAAACACATGGATGCATTATTGTCTCCTGGTATCATCCGTGCGATAATCTCACAATTCCTATGCCCCACGTCCACAAATACATTGATTTTGTTTCCGTCGCATACATCGTCCATAACGACAAAGTACTGCTTGCAGACCACATCACATATGATACGTGGCTCCCCATTGGAGGCCACATCGAGTTGCAAGAAGATCCGCAGCAAGCGCTCTTTCGGGAAGTACGGGAAGAGTGCGGACTGGAAATCGAGGTCTTAGGAATGCACTTGCCCGCAATACCGGGAGATACGACAAAGCCTTTGTATACTCCGCAGCACCTGAATATTCATGACGTTACGGAAAAGCATAAACACGTGGTGTTCGTCTACTTTGCACGATCCAAATCCATGAAGGTTGTGCTCGCACAAGGAGAACATCGCGCTCTCAAATGGTTTACATGGCAAGAGCTTGACGATGCGGCGTACAAGATAAAACCATTCATTGTTATATATTCCAAAGAAGCGATTACCCAGGCACGAAAAGAGATTTAACCGCTGTATTGAGTAGTTTTATCAGCATCAATCGGATGTCCGATCGAAATATTTTATGAGTTGGGAGCGAAATTCACACACGAACACTTGACAAATAAACCGGTTACGCCTATGATGACAGGTTAGTTTTTAAATTAATATCTTAATATCTATCGTATATCATATGAATAAATTACTCGTATACATAGTCGGCGTCTCGCTCATCGGAGCAGGACTGCTCCTCGGGGCAGCCGGTATCTCACGGTTTGCGGAAGCAAATCCGGGAGCAGGGTTCTCCAAAGAATCCGCAGAACCCAAATACGGCAAAACTTGGGTTTCTTCCATTACCTGCAAAGCAAGCAATGGAAATATCTCAACAATCGGCGGCGGTCCGTACGCCGTAGCACAGGCGGTATCCAATGCCATCGCGCAGAAGAACCTGCCATACACGCGTCCCGATCAACCGCTCTTGCGTTCTGAGAACGGCACAGGCGGTGGATTCAAGTGGAACGACAATGGCGTACCGCATACTCCTACGTTAAACGCAGTATGTGCGATTCTCGGATTTGAATCCTATGTTGCATCTACGTGTTTAGACGGCGAACGAACGGGTAACTATCCTGCAGGGAAGTGTAACTTCCATACTCCGCATAACAATCATCTGTTCCGCTTCAGCGGTACGGTAGTGTTGCCGACGCCGACACCTACTCCGACCCCTACTCCTACCCCTACTCCAGTTCCTACCCCAAAGCCGCAATGTTCCGACGGTATCGACAATGATGGAGACGGAGCAGTAGACCTTGCAGACTTCAGCTGCCAAGGTAACCCGAACGACAACAATGAATCAGCTCCAAAAGCAATGTGTCAGGATGGAATTGATAACGATGGAGATGGTCTTGTAGACATGAACGATCCGGGATGTTCCAGTCCTCAGGATAACGATGAATTCCATGTGATTGCTACTCCAACCCCTACTCCTACACCGACTCCAACGATCACAGCGACATGCTTGGATGGCGATGGAAACATCATCGTTGTTACGAACAGCTCAACGCAAAACTGTAATGTAAACACGAACACGAATTCACAAGACATCAATCTTACGATTGACAATAGCGCAAACAATAGTTCCAACAACAGCTCAAGTAACAACAACGAGGTTACCGTAGAGCAAACAGTTGAAACAGCGCATAAAGCAAAGCAACCTCGAATTGCCGCGGCAGTATCGCATGCGACTCCTCAGGTAATACACCATGTACCTGTAACCGCGAAGACAGGAGCAACTGACCTTATCACCCTTCTGCTTACGACGCTTTCCGGCGGATCCGGACTAGCATATGTCGCTCGTAAAGCAATAATTGGATAACAGGCAGCCAGAAATGGATCATACATCCCCGCTTCGTGCGGGGATGTATGGTTGACGAGAATCTTCCCTTCAAATACAATGGGAAAAGAATACTAATGTTGTTGAGTCGTAATTTCTGAACCATCGCTTCGAAACTATCCTCAAACCCGTTAGACGGATGTTTATATTTAAATCGTAATACAAATCAATATGTCACAGATTCCGGTTCCGCCACCCGTGCGGCCAAGATCAGAAACTCCGAAAGGAGCAATTCTCGCAAAACCTCATTTGCAGAAAAAAGCAGTTCCCGCAAAAAAGCCGACACACGTCAAAGTATCCGGCGCTTTGAAACATACGACTTCTCGCCGTCCGGCGTTGCATAAGTCCGGTCGTGGATCAAAGCCGAGAGGACGTGGTAAGTTCGGGAGAGAGAAAAGCTCGGGAGTCCATTTCGGTCCCCCGCGCAATTTCGATACGCCCCTCATCAAACAGCCTCCGCGCAACCCTGACGGAATGTACGTCATTCCTTTAGGTGGCCTGGAAGAGATCGGGAGAAATTCCGCAGCGGTGGAATACAAGGGTGATATTGTGGTGATCGACCTGGGGCTCATGTTCCCGAACGAAAACATGTACGGTATTGATTACATCATTCCCGACATTTCTCCTCTGCACGGGAAAGAAAAAAATATCAAAGGTGTCATTATCACCCACGCCCATTACGACCATTTCGGGGGCGTTCCGCACTTGCTACCCAAGTTGGGAAATCCACTCATCTTCGGATCAATGTTCACAATGCGTCTTGTTGAAAAACGACAAACGGATTTCCCAATGTACGCAAAACCGAAAGTGAATATCATCAAACCGAAAGAAACATTTCGTCTGGGAAAGTTTGAAATTGAAACTTTTCACGTAAACCACTCCGTCCCGGATGCATTCGGTGTCGTTGTACGCACACCCGCAGGATCGATCGCATTTACCGGTGACTTTAAATTCGATACGAACCCGGTGAACGACCTTCCCGCTGACGAGAATCATTTGCAAGATATAGGGAAAAGAGGAGTTACCGTGCTGTATACCGATTCCACGGGAGCGGAACGTGACGGTCATTCTCTTTCCGAGAAAACGGTTGAAACCAACCTTGATCAAATTTTCGCATCCCACCCGAACCAACGCATTATCACCGCAACGTTCTCATCGATGATTGACCGTCTACAACAGATGGTTTCCATCGCGGAAAAGCACGGGAGAAAAGTAGCCGTGGACGGATACTCGATGAAAACAAACGTCGCGATCGCAAAAGAAATCGGTTTTATGGATTATCGCAAAGAAACCGTGATCACACCGGAAGAAAGCAATAAACTGCCACCGGGTAAAGTCCTTATTCTCTGTACGGGCGCGCAAGGAGAGGATAACGCAGTACTCATGCGTATCGTCAACAAGGAACACCGAAGCATAGAACTCAATGCGGGAGATGTCGTCATTTTCTCGTCTTCCGTCATTCCGGGAAATGAAGCGTCGGTACAGTTGGTAAAGGATCAAATCTACAAACAAGGAGCGGAAGTCATCCATTACAAAATGATGGATATTCATTCCGGCGGTCACGGTCATCGAGACGACTTGCAACACATGATCGATCTCATCCAACCGAAATTCCTCATTCCCGCACACGGATATTTTTCCTTCCGCGCGGAACACGCGAAAATGGCCGTGCAAAACGGATTTCCGCGTTCGAACGCGTTGCTGCCCGCAAACGGTGAAGTGGTCGAAATTCTTGATAACAAAGCGCGAATTTCAGGAGAAAAATATGACATTAAGCACATCATGGTCGACGGCCTGGGAGTGGGAGACGTGGGAAGCGTCGTGCTCCGCGATCGACAAACGCTCGCATCAGATGGAATGGTTGTCGTCATTGCAACCGTGGACGGAAGAAGCGGCGAGATCATCGGTCAACCCGATATCATTTCCCGTGGATTCATCTATATCAAAGAACACCAGCAGCTCATTCAGGAAACGCGAGACGAGATTGCGAACGTGATTCAAAAACACATTGCAAAGCAGCGCACCATGGAACAAAATTGGGCGCACGTCAAAGAGGCGCTCCGAGACGATATCGGAACGTTCCTCTTCAAGAAAACGGAACGACGACCGATGGTACTTCCTGTGATCGTCGAAGTTTAACGGAACAGTTCTTGAACAAAAAAAGGATGCATACCCGCCATGACAAGCGGGTATATTCCATGCTACCGTTGAATCATGACTCCTGAAGAACCCGTTTCCGAGAAAGTCATCTTTTCCGGCATCCAGCCCTCCGGTACGTTGCATATCGGCAATTATCTGGGAGCAATAAAGCAGTGGCTAGCGCTCCAAGAGCGCAATAGTGCATATTTTTGCATCGTGGATCAGCACGCTATCACCGTGCCCTACGACCCGAAAGCGCTGCAAGATCGCATTCATGATGTTGCCGCAACATACATCGCAGCTGGAGTAGACATTCAAAAAAGCGTCATATTCGTCCAGTCGCATATTCATGCGCATACGGAACTTGCGTGGTTGCTTTCCACGCTTGCCCCTTATGGAGCAATGGCTCGCATGACACAGTTTAAAGATAAAGCAAAAAAGTTGTCGTCCAAAGACTCCATTTCGCTTGCCCTCTTTTCCTATCCCGTGTTAATGGCTGCGGATATCCTGCTCTACAGCACGGATATCGTTCCGGTGGGAGAAGACCAAAAGCAACATATTGAACTTGCCCGAGATATCGCGGAACGATTTAACAACTTGTACGGCAACGTATTTACTCTACCCGAGCCATACATCCCAAAAGAATCCGCACGCATCATGTCACTGACCGATCCCGCAAAAAAAATGAGCAAGAGCGATACCGAAAAAAGCTATATCGCGCTTACCGACACTCCGGAAAATATCCGCCAAAAGATTGCCAGTGCGGTAACTGATACCAAGCCGGTGTTTTCATTTACCAAGAGCGGGCCGGCGGTAAAAAACTTGCTCGCGATATACAAAGCATTTAGCAATGCATCAGTGAGCGATATTGAAAAGAAATTCTCAAATACGGGATACAAAGAATTTAAAGAAGCGCTTGCCGATAGTATCATCAAGAACCTTACGGATTTTCAAACACGGTACAACGAACTGCGCAAAGATGACGTGGAGCTGCGGTTTGCGCTCGGCCGCGGCATGCACCGCGCCCAAGGAGTTGCAAACGGGACGTTGCATCAGGTAAAAGAACGCATGGGGCTTCTATGAGTACTCACCTCCCTCTCTCACCG
>CAZSWB010000039.1:0-6800 GCA_964610675.1 uncultured Candidatus Saccharibacteria bacterium | reverse complement strand
TGCTTCATTTCTTCGATAAAATCTTTTGTATGCATAGTAATAAAAATTAATGGGGCCGACAGTCCGGCGCAAAATAAATTTATGCCTCTGTCGGCCTCCGAGCTCGTATCTACAGCCGTTTGAGGCAGATAACTACTCTCTATACATATAGTATACAGCATTCGCAGTCACCTGCCCCAAATAGCATTTTGTCAAACAAGAGCTATGTGCATCGTCCTATGTCCTGCTCCATAGAATGGTCCCCTACCATAATTGCGGTTCCAGCTACATGTACTCGCCGAAGGCGAAGAACAAGAGCGTAGCTATCTCCGCGAAATGTGCAAATGTACAAACCTTGTTTTATAGTTTTTGTGTTTGATGTATGTGGCCGCAGCAGAGCGGCACGTCCTTATAGCAGAGGGGGTACTTCCAAGTAAGGAAGCACGGACAGAGAGTATACGGAAATATCCTCACTAACCGCGCTTCCCGACCTTTCGTATTACCTTATGTAGTTGTAAATGTGCGAGAAACCTTATTGTGGTTCTGAGTGCTGTACGCGAGAGTCTCTCATCAGAACCATTTCATTTGTTTCACTTGTTTGTGTTATTTTTTGACGCCCCCTTACGAGCGATATATCAATTGTAGCAGCTTTTTCCCCTCTGGTCAAAGAAGATATCCACTTTTTTGAACATATTTTGTACCCGGTCATTTTTTAGCCTTACCTGCTTCATATCCGTGCCATTTAATCTATTTTTTGTACCGCGTACCGCCCCGCAAAAAACTGTTGTCCACATGTTCGCAATGTATGCAATGAATAGTTGAATGAAAGTGTCTCGGACACGATGTGGGTAACAATTTTTCAACATGGTCATCGATCCAAAAAACAGGAACAGAATTTTTCGATAAAAATCATCACCGGCAAAAAATGATTGTCAGAATTCACCCCCCAAGCTTTGCCAATGCATCCAACCTCGACAAATCAAGCTACGGTTTTTTATCATGCTTTGGTTGTTGCATTTTTGCATCCGCCCAAACCTCGACCGCGTCCTCCGAAATAATATATTCGATCTTATCAAATTGCGACGAAAGATCAATGGCTTCCAATACTGACCCCTGAATTATTCCGCGCTGCATCGTCACGGGATCTTCCAACATTCGAAGGAGATGAGCGCCAAGCATATCCTCGGTTGATACCACAAGCAGAGATCCTTTTCCGCACAAGTAAAGCTGCTCTTCGTATTTTTCACTGGATAAACAGTTGTTCTTGTCTTTGTTAAGGGAATATCTTGCATTAGATTCACCGGGGATGTACTCATATCCAATAGTTCTGTCTGGAAGAGCAAACGCTTTTTTTACCGGATGCCTTGTGCCCTGCTCCAAATGCATCCATTCTTGAATTTGCTGCGCTACCTTGTCGTCATTTGAGGTGACCCCGATTGCCAAAGAATCATTCTTTGTTGCTATACTCAGCGACGGGCTTAGAGCTATCGTGTCTTCCAGTATATTTGGAAGCGTTTTTGAAAAGCCGAGCGACCGAGCGACTGCGCTCTCGAGCGAATCTTGAAACGAATTCGGCAAAAGTGAAAGTAATTCTCTTTGTAGAGCGAAATGCGATACCTCCCGCTGAGCACTGTTGTTATCCGCACGCTCCGCCCTACCTTTTCTAAATTGAGTCGAGTTCGTCTGTATCGCAATATGTACCGTTGCATCTTTTTGATCTACGTATAGCGCGATGGGATTATGAGGAGATCGCTCCGCTTGAAATATAAGTTGAGCCTGAGCAGAGAGACGCTCGACGAAAACTGCATGCAGTGTTTTCCTAATTGCACGAGACAGGTTATACCCTAGTTCTTGAGGCTCTGTATTCGCCTGTGTACGTCTTGCGATTACAATCCAGCCGATCCGCCGTACCTCCCATGAACGCTGCCGCAATTGCGATTCTAGTGAGATTTGGTGTACCAATGATGGTATACCAACAATATATTCTCCTCGGTCACCTCTTTGGTATACAAAGCGATTGTAATACCCGACAACGTCAGGCAATGAAGATGCTATCTGATTATGAATAGTTTTTGCTACCTCATTGGACTGCAAAAAACCGGAGTGATACCCAATCGTATAGTGTCCGGGATTATCTCCCAGTAACGCATAAAGAAACCATAAAGACCCGGAAAGTCCGAATATGACCGCCCCAATAACCAGAAGCACTCCGCCAATACTAAGAATCCAAGAAAATGATATTTTCTTCATACTGTGCACTATAGCACGCGGCTACTGAGAGAGAAGCACGGCTTGGATTTCAACACCGGTGCTCGTTTTTCGCGATGAAGTAATAACCGGAACCTGCTCGAGATCGCTTGAGATCGGCAATACGCTTCTCATTGCGGGATTACTGAGCAATCCAACGATAAACGCCCTATTCTGTATAATATCAGATGCTTTTTCTCCTAAGCTTTTCCATGGCTCATCCGACAAAAGACCTTGATTTCCCGCAATCGATACATCAACGAGCGTAGACATTCCTTCGCGCGAAGATGATATAAGCAAGAAATTATCCCCCACCGTATAATCGAGCGTTTGTGTCTGACCCGCAATATTCACGTATCGCAAAGAAACTCCGTTGTATACCGTTTCATTAAATACGACCTGTATCCCGAGCATTTTGCCGATGATAAATGGTATAAGGGCGGGTAGTGCCTGTTCTATGACCGGCTCTCCCGTAGCTATCTTCTGCTTCAGGGTGGCAGGAAGCGAAACAATAAGCCCAATATCACGAACTCCGTCTGAACCTTTTCGCTCGAATACAGCGTACGGAGTTGTAAATAGAGCCGTAAACTGCCGAACCGCAGGTTGCGCAAGCACAGTACTATCAAATCGCGTCGAATCTTCTTGTATGGCTTTTAAATCCTCAGCAAAATTCAATCCGATACGACCAAAGGAGATATCGCTTGGTATATGAGTAAGGAGTTCACTCGTTGCGTTTGCCACCCCTTCCCCTGGGGGATCTCCGGCAATACGCGCAGACGCACGCAGAGCACCATCGAGAGCAGGTTCAGTAATATGAAATACGAGGTCATTGAGCCGAGAGAGTCCTATGGCGGATGCCAAACCGTCTTGATATTGCTGTGCCACGAAACTTCCTCTCATTGCGTATCGAATAAGGTAGTCAGAAATATCGTCAGATCCAAGAAGTGCGCTATCCTCGGTAATACTCCCGTTGAGTAACGCGCTATTGTATTGATCAAGACTTACGGGATGTGCGATATACCATCCATCTTTTTCAATTAGCTGTACTTTGCTTTGTTGAGACATAAATTCCTCAGCTCCATTTGTATTTTGAATGAGTAAGAACGGCGTGGGATTCTCCGGCATGATAACAAAGTACACATGCGATACGTCTGGTATTGCAAGCAAGTTTTTCGGATCACTAATATCTAAGCTATCGCTCGAGAAAGTTTGGATATCACTCCACATTTGCTGTACGGCACTGCGCTTGCCATCCGACTCGAGATTATAATCAATAACCGCGAGTGCATCCTTCGGAATGAGCTGAGAAAGTGCTTGCGCTTGTTGCGTGCTATTCTCAATAGGCTGCTTTGTTCTCCACCACATGTATCCGTACGTCGCTCCAGCAAACAAACAGCAAATGAGTAATATATATACAAGTACCCGCACCACGTTTCCACCTTGCTGCTTAGGAGCAACGATGACTTCCTTTTCCTTCACCTTGGTTGGTGATGGGATCGGTAGCGTCACCTTGGGAGGAACCGGACGCACTGGAGGAGGTTGAACAGGTTGTTGTACTGGTTTGGGAATAGGAACAGCAGCCACCTTTGGAGTAGCGTTCAACTGCGCTATATCGTCTTTCATTGTCCTCACTACCAATGGATCTGGCATTGCTTGTTATTATAACAAACAACGGCCAATCAGAACACTAGCGCGCAGCTTTATGTGAAAGACTGATCCGTCCGTTAGAATCAACTTCAGTAACCACTACGGAAAGTATGTCGCCTACCTTCACCACGCTATTGATATCTTCCACTCGCTCATCGCGAAATTGAGATATGTGTACAAGTCCGTCTACATTAGGGACAAGCGAAACAAATGCGCCAAAGTCGAGCACTTTAACCACTTTTCCCTCAAAGCGTTCCCCCACTTTTATTTCCCGAGTCATGGCATGTACCCACTGCTTTGCTTTTTCCATTGCCGCCGGATCATTGGATGTGATGGATACAAGACCATCATCTTCAATAGAGATATCCACACCTGTTTCCGCAATGATCTCGTTGATGTTTTTCCCTTTCGGTCCGATCAGGGCGCCGATTTTTTCGACAGATACCCGAATAGTGTGAATCCTTGGCGCATACGGAGATAAGTCTTTCCGCGGAGTCGCAATGACTTCCTCCATTTTCCCAAGAATATGAAGTCGCGCCGCCTTTGCTTGCTCTAATGCCTCAGCCAACAATTCTCTTGTGAGGCCGGTTACTTTAATGTCCATCTGGAGAGCTGTAATCCCGTCGCGCGTACCGGCCACCTTAAAGTCCATATCGCCTTTCTCATCCTCCATGCCTGCGATATCCGTGAGAATACGATGCGTACCTGCGCCATCTGACATCAACCCCATGGCAATTCCCGCTACGGATTTCTTAATTGGCACACCTGCATCCATGAGCGCCAAGGAAGACCCACACACCGAGGCCATAGAAGACGAGCCGTGGCTTTCCAACACTTCCGATACAAGCATCATCGTGTACGGCCATAATTCCTTATCGGGCAACACCGCATACAGTGCGCGCTCCGCCAATGCCCCATGCCCTATTTCCCGTCTTCCGGGTCCTCGATTCGGTCGAGTTTCTCCAACGGAAAATGCCGGAAAGTTATAATAGTGAATATATCGCTTTTTTTCGTCCTTTTGCATCGTGTCTACAATCAATTCATCATCAGGCCCACCAAGAGTAAGCACGGTAAGTACTTGAGTATCCCCTCGCTGGAACAACCCAGTACCGTGTGTTCGCGGAAGCACTCCTGCCTTTACCGATATGTCGCGTATCTCATCCAGGGATCTGCCATCACTTCGAATGGATTCATCCAAAATTCTCTTTCGCGCAATTTTCCCATGCAACTCATGAATGATATGACGAACCTTTTTCTCAGATATCTC
Organism: uncultured Candidatus Saccharibacteria bacterium; assembly: GCA_964610675.1. Classification (GTDB taxonomy): domain Bacteria; phylum Patescibacteriota; class Andersenbacteria; order UBA10190; family UBA10190; genus HO2-45-11b. The sequence continues at coordinate 1,660 of CAZSWB010000039.1, read as the reverse complement.
TTCCTTATCTTCTTCACTCAAACCTTCCAAGACAGAAATAGCCACTTCTCTTTCGGCTTGCCCTATCTCTTCTTTATTTTTTGCAAGTCGCAATTTTTCTGTTAACACAGCAGATGCTAGCTCTTCAATCTTTTTCGTATGTTCTTCATTCGTGGGAGCAAAGATGGCTTCTTTTTTCTGCTTGCCAACCTTTTGTTGCAGGTCTTCAAGCAATGCAACAATTTTCGAAATCCCCTGCTGACCTGCTTCAAAAGCATCGAGCATGGCATGCTCCGAAACCTCCATCGCTCCCGACTCAATCATTGCAATATCGCTTGCAGTACCGGCAAGCAGCAGATCAAGCTTGCTCTGTTCTCGCTCTTTTTTCGTAGGATTTATAACAAACGCGTCATCTATCATTCCAACTCTTGCCGCACCAAGCTTTCCTTCCCATGGAATATCGCTTAACATGAGCGCGCCGCACGCGGCAATTATCGCAAGAATATCAGGATCGTTCTCGCCGTCGTATGACAATACGGTTAATACAAGCTGAACATCGTTAATCATTCCTTTTGGAAACAACGGACGAACCGACCGATCAATGAGGCGTGCAGTTAAAATTGCCTCGTCATGTGGCCTTCCCTCTCGCTTCATGAAACGACTCCCTTTAATTTTTCCAGCCGCGTAAAACTTTTCTTCATATTCCACAAGCAGTGGAAGAAAATCCGCATCGGGCGACATTGGTCTTCCCATCGTTGCGGTACCCAAAACAATCGTTTCTCCGGACTGGACGATGATGGAGCCTCCGGCCTGCTTCGCCAGCTCCCCCGTCCTAATTTTTATCTCTTTACCACCGATATCCGCCATCACTTCGGTTTTGTGCATTTGTGCCATAGGTACAATCTAGAATTACGAAATAATCTTCACCTTCCTGCGAGGAGGCTTTTTTATATCTTGGAGTAAAAACTGCTTCGTGTTACTCGATAAATCAAAAAAACTGTCCGCACTTTCTATTAAATTCTTCGATGCGCTCTCACGAAAGCTCATTACCTCCATGCGAAGCCCCTTTTCTTTTGCAAATTCCACCATGGGAACAAAATCTCCATCTCCGCATACCAGCACCGCCACATCAATCTTTGGCTCAAGACGGAGGATATCCGTCGCAATTCCCACGTCCCAATCACCCTTTTTCTGCCCGCCGATAAATGTTTGCAACGGTTTCGTCCGTACTTCAAAACCTTGTCCGGAAAGCGCTTCATGAAACTCGCCTTCATGCGCCTCTTCTGTGGTGATTCCATATGCTATGGCTCGAACGAGCTGCCGACCGGCTACCGCTTGCACCAACACATTTTTAAAATTCACCTTTTTGCCATATATTGCCCTCGCGGAATAATACATGTTCTGTATATCTACAAAAACCCCAACTCGTTGCTGGGGAAACTGTCCGGGCGTATTCACACCTGCTTTAACCCTAATTTCTTCGTAAGAGTCTTAAAGCGTTTTTCATCCTGACGCTTTAAGTACGCAAGCAACCGCTTGCGCTTACTTACCATTCCAAGAAGTCCGCGTCTGCTGTGATGGTCTTTCTTGTTTTTCCTGAGGTGGTTTGCCAGCTCTTCAATCTTTTCGCAGAAAATAGCAATTTGAACCTCCGGTGAACCAGTATCATCGGTATGAATCT
>CAZSWB010000038.1:0-6892 GCA_964610675.1 uncultured Candidatus Saccharibacteria bacterium | reverse complement strand
ACTATGCATTGTTGACTAAGCGAGCCAAGCCAACACGAAACCTGGACTTTAAAAAGCTGCTCAACCTTGGACTTATTGAAAGAAAAGGTAAGGGTAAGGCGACCTATTACGTCTTAAGAAGTTAAAAAAAGGTATTCGTCACAAGCTGTTCGTTTTCCAGATGTTTCTTACAATTTGTAAATACCGATTTTTAAACCCATAACAGAAAATGAAGGGTAATGAGGCTGACAGTAGCGGAATATGGGAACATAGATAAAATATGTATGTATTTACCCTGTAAATGTGAAAGTAATACTTGTTTAGTCGATCAACTAAACAAGTATTACTATATGAGCCAACATATACACAAACCTATAAAAACGCACTTTACTTTTATAGGTTTATGCTTTAACCTATAAGTATGATAGAAGGAAAAGTGCGTATAGGGAAAGCAGCGAAGATACTTGGTGTTACTGTCCAAACCCTGCGGAATTGGGAAAAAACCGGGAAGCTTCGCGCGTCCAGAAGTCCAGGTGGGCAGCGATACTATGAATTGCAAAATCTTCATCGCTTTATGCTTGATATCGAATCACTTGGATGGGCCTGGGCTGTGAGCGCACAGCCGCCCCAGATCCCAGAAGAATACTACTGTGACCGGCACGATCGCTTTACGAGCAGAATTGAAAAAATGAGCCTCGTATTATTGCGATCAGCGGAGCATATTCCAAATGACATTATTTCGTTGCTTACGCTGGTTGCCGGAGAAATAGGCGACAACTCTTTTGCGCACAATTTTGGAAACTGGGCTGATGTACCGGGTGTTTTTTTTGCATACGACATAAGTAAACGTATTATTGTTTTGGCTGATCGTGGCAGAGGCGTTCAAGCAACGCTCCGTCACATTCGACCAAACTTAACCGATGACCTTGACGCTTTGCAGGTTGCATTCACTGAAGTTGTCTCCGGAAGATCTCCTGAAAAACGTGGCAACGGACTGAAGGTTGTGAGGCGTGTTACAGAATCAAACTCGATTGGCCTGGAATTTCAGTCGGGTTTAGGATTAGTGCATATTCCAAAAAAACCGGGAGACATGAGTATCTCTATGGCAAAAGAAAATGTGCGCGGAGTGTATGCAGTTATTACTTTTTAAAACGTACTCACTATGCAAACTATTCAATTAAAAAGATTCGGCACCGTCCTTATCTCTCGTCCAGCGGGTCTTGAAGCGTTTAACGCAATTCGTACAACGATTGATCCTGACGTACCAATTCAGATTGATTTTGACGGTGTCTTAACGGTGACTCCATCCTGGTTTGACGAGTTTCTCACACAACTCGCTAAATATTCGAATGCACCGATAGACTTACTTTCAACTAAGAATGCGTCCGTTTTGGCAATATTGCCCGTATTAGGAGATGCGCGGGAAGATGCGGTAGCAGAGATTGCGCGCCGTGCTTTGAAACGGTCCTAGAAGGAGCGGTTGCGTGAGTTGGGCGGCTATTCAGGAATTGATATCACGCACGTACCTTCACCGGCCAACCTTCCATAACAAGATGGGTGACAAATCCGCATGCGATTACGGTTAGATATATAACACTAAGTGCTAGATACGGAAGTGAGATGTTCGGAACAAAATCCAGGAACGTAATCGTATTCCAAGAAACAAACGAGACAACGCCGAACAGCCCCAGCACCGCATTGAGAGGCTGGGGTATGTCGCGTTCAGTTTGCAGATACTTTTTGGCGCGGCGAGTAAGCGGGCCGGAGAGTAAGATGCCGTTGAGCAGCAATATGCCGATAACCGTTTGCATGAAAAAGAATCGCGCATCCAGACGCAGCGCTTCATCGAGAATGAGGTATGTGCTCATCATATCGATCGCAAGACCCAAGAGAATAAAAATCGTAAACCGATCGAAAGATTCGGTGAGTTTTGCGAGTAGCTTGCGTTTTTTTCGACAAACGAAAAAGAGGTAATCAAGTACGAGTACCGTTCCGAGCGTAAGAATGGAGTGCCACCCGTGCCACACGTACGAAACCTGCCGCATATCCAAGTGGTCCGAAATCGCATATGTGCTTATTAACAAGCTCATCACGACGAAATACAAAAAGTGGTACAAGCGCGGTACCCGAGCAAGTCCTTGTTTGCTCGTACCCAGCAACGCTACGAGCACAATGACGAGCGGGAGCTGTATTACGTAGGAGCGCGCGATGTCGTCCAGGGTTGGATCGATTGATATTCCAACATGCGCGTATGCCAACGAATGACCGACGAAACCGATGACCCACATGGAAAGATAGACAACCGCACCCCCGATCATCAGCGGTTCGATTAACCGCGATAGTTTGCCGTGTTGCCTATTGAACAGCAGCCAGCCGTGGAGACCTGCCGCACCCACGACCGCGCCCGATACCTGGCGCACAAACGCAATGATCTCAAACAGGCTAACCTCGAACATAGTGTGCAAAATATCTCCAGATCAGTAGTGCTACCCCGAGGAAATATATTCCCTGCGCGGCAAACCAAAAGCGCGGATATCCCGCGGCAAGTAGCGGCAAGCTTACGAGCAAGCATATCGCCGCGATAAGGATGAGTAATTCACCTACGGTAACTCCCAGCTTCATATTTTTATCATACTACATTTGATCGAATGCATATACGTATTGAAATGTATATTCGCATGTGAATCCGAACACTTGGTATGATGAAGATACGAAAAGGTGGTGAGAAGAAAGTAGGTACATAAAAGAAAAGGACTCCTTAGGTAATGAACCGTTCGGATCCCTTTTCATCGTAATATTCACATGGTACCAACTGGAAATTAGAGGTCAAGGGTACGCGCGTTTCAATCACTATGGTTGACTGCTATGCTATAGATATGCGCAAAACCCCAACAATCAATATGGCAACTTTCGTAGCCCCGATTATCTCGTCTCGGGACGTGATATTGGCTGTCCGAGAGGAAGTAGAGCGGCAAGCACAACCTGTCGTGCAGCTTGATTTTGTCAATGTGCGGTTTCTTTCTCGATCAGCCGCCCATGAATTGCTGCAAATGAAAGAGCAACTGGCTCATACGGAGCCAAAGGTGCTGGTGGAATTTCAAAATGCCGGTGGTGATGTGGCGAACATGCTGCGTGTTGTGGCATCAAATCGGGCAGTGCCAAAAGAAGCTGTTGAACCGGTTGAGATTACATCTGTGTCTATAAACGAACTGATGTAGGACAATCGGTACCTGATGTCTGGCGGACAAAAGCTATCTGCATTTGTTGCATGTATATACTTTTGTATGCGGGTTCGGTATTCTGGTGGAAGGTGTATGATGGTTCCTTTTCCTTAATTACGAAAGTACTACAATGCTGAATCACATAGCGTTCTGCAACGCTCTCTACCCAAAGACGGAGTACACGCTGTTTCTTCGCGTTCTTACCCTCCGCAGGCGGTACTGGTAACCACCGCTATGTTTTCTCTCCCGCAACGAAAGTCATTTGATAAGTTGCGGGAGCTTTTCTTTCTCGTGCTACACTGCGGGTATGGCGTTTTCCATAACACGATACATTCCGAGCGGAAGCGTGGTGTTGGCAATTACGATGCTGTTGTCCTACGTCTTGGGGTTGCTTCGCGATCGCACATTGGCGCGCACCTTCGGCGCGTCCACGAGCCTTGATAGTTACAATGCGGCGTTCTTGATTCCGGATTTCATGTTCAGCGTGCTTGTCGCAAGCGGAATCGCAGCAGCCGCAGTGCCGCTGTTTGTCGAGCTGTACGAGCGCAATATAAAAGTTGCGCACGAATACATGAATTCCCTCCTTATTTCCGCCGTTGGCGTGATGGTGCTCGTGGGTGCGTTTCTTGGCATATTTGCCCCCTTTTTAAGCGTTCTTGTTGCACCCGGACTTGATGACGCGGGTAGGCTGCTTACAGCACAGATGATGCGTGTGTTGTCTCTTTCGGCAATTCTTTTTGCCGGTTCCAACGCGTTCGGAGCAATGCTCGTCGCGCAAAAGCGGTTTTTGTTTTACGGATTGTCTCCCGCCGCGTATAACCTGGGGATTATAGCGGGCGCAATTTTTCTGGCACCGCATTTTGGTATCATGGGAGTTGCATACGGCACGGTACTGGGCGCCGGACTGCATACACTGCTTCGGGTTATTGCCGCGGTACGCGAGGGGTGGCGCTTTACGTGGATTTCGCGTCCGTTTGCAAGCGCACACATGAAGCGCACGATTGTGCTCATGCTGCCGAAAATGGTCGGTCATCCGGTTGAACTGCTGACATTTTGGGTGTTTACCGCGTTTGCTTCATTTCTTTCGCCCGGCTCCATATCCATTCTCAACTTTGCGCGCAATTTTCAAAGTGTACCGGTGAGTTTGATCGGCATAGCAATTTCCACCGCTGCGTTCCCACTTCTTTCCAAGGCATTTTTGATATCAAAGAAAGAATTTATCGACGTATTGCGCCGCATTTCCGGAACGATTTTTCTTGCGAGCGCCTGTGCGGCTCTTATCTTGTTTTTTATTCGGTACCCGCTTATTTCCATTTTGTTAGGTGGTGGCGAGTTTACGAGTGAAGCGGTTGCAGAGACGGCGCTAGTGCTCGGGGTGTTTTGCCTTGCTATTCCTACGGAAGCGGTAAGTCACGTGCTGGCGCGCGCTTTCTACAGCGCTCAAAATACGGTGTTGCCTGTTGCGATGAGCGTCGCCAGCTTTCTCATTGCGAGCGCGGGTGCGTACGTATTTCTGAAAAGCCTCGGAATTCTCGGACTGCCGCTGGGCTTTTTCTTAGGAAGCTTGGTGCGAGTCCTCGGTCTGTGGTTGTTGCTTCCGCGAATACTCAACCGGCGATGATAACGACTTTTTTCCCGAGCATGATGTTTCCGTCCGTTCGCCAATCGTGCATGGCGTTCATGATAAGTTGTTGATCATAGAGGAAGTCCGCGCCGCGTCTCGTCCCCGGGTCGTGGGTGATAAATTTTCCTGATGCGGTGTATCCCTTGATGACGATCATGTGATACAACGGCCCCGGTGATTGAAAGTACGGATTCTTGAGCTCTCTTCCGGCTACAGGGACGATCACGACGCGTCCCGCAGCAACTGCCTGCTTGATGTCTTGGAGTGTCGGGTTTTGTTTTAATTCTACGGCACTATATGAAAAATGTTCACGGAGAATAACGGCGGTTTCTTCGGCGTTTGTGTCTTTGTTGTATCCGAATCGCGTATCTTCAAATTCCTTGATACCAAGGAGTACCGCATCCGCAAACGTCGCATTGGGGATTTCTTTGTGTTGCAAGTAGCTGATCGCCATAAGGACGGAGGCTTCCTCACAAAAGTCGCCATACGGGTCGTCCCAATTGGCATGGGGGGCTTGCGGCGTGAACGGAACCGCAAGGTTTACTTCAATGGGAAGATCGTTGTTGATTGTTGGTTTTTGCGCAACGGGAATGGGCATCGGTGTTGCGCTACGTACAAAGGGCGTTGCATGAGGCAAAGGTACCGCCGGCGTGCTCGTCGCGATAGTCGCATATGGAGTTTCTTCGGGCAATGTTGCTCGTTCTGCAAGACGCGTGAGCGTGTGACGCAAAATCCACACTCCCGCTCCCAGTACTACGAGTACCGCAACGCATGCGATGAATATTTTTTTCCCCATATGCTCAAAGTATACTGAATATGGTATCATTATGCACATGAACCACTCACCATATCTTTTACCAGTAATAATTGCCGGAGCATTGTATGTATTCGGCCAGTATGTAAGCGGCGAGCCTATTCGCAATCAAGATCATGTCATTACCGTTCAAGCCGAAGGAAAAGCAACGAGTGTACCCGGTATTGCGCACGTAACGCTCGGATTGCAGATTGAGCCGCAGCCAACCGCACAAGAAGCGACGAATCTACTTGGAACGCAAGCAAATACGATTATTGAAGCAATTAAGTCAATCGGTATTGCGCAGGATGATATTCAAACTAAAAACGTTTCCGTACAGCCTGCATATTCGTATGAAGACGGGAACCAAGAACTTCGAGGATACGAAGCCAACGAGCAGATAGAAGTTACGGTTCGGAAAATGGGAGAGGATGGTTCATCGGAGAAATTGGCGAGTGAAGTCATCGCAAAAGCAACCGAGGCGGGCGCAAACCAACTGGGCGGTGTTCGTTTTGAAGATGAGGAATCCGAAGTTCAGCTGCTTGCGGCCGAACGGGACGCAATTGCAAATGCTCAGAAGAAGGCAAACGAACTCGCGAGCATGCTTAATGTGCGGCTCGGGAAAATAAAGAACTATACCGTTACTCCGAATTTTGACGGTCCGATATCGTATGCATTGGAAGCGCGAGGAGGCGATAGCGTTGTGCCTCCACCGATTCTTCCGGGTACGAATGATCGTTCCGTTATCGTGCATATTACGTACGAAATTCGGTAACAATTGGTGTCCATGTATAGGATGAGTGGGAGGTGAATAGCCTCATTGCTTGATGAACACGATACATGTTCTTTGGGGAGCTATGGTACTCCTTGTGTACTGTGTATACAGTTGGATACCGTTTGAGTATTTCTTGTGTTGGGATACGAAATACGTGCAAGTAAAATTTTTTGCGTAATGATGCGGCTTATCTTTGAAATGCCTTCATGTTCGTCTATGTAGTTCAAGCATAGGTCCGAAGCGGATACGATGGATATCGTGCGTACGCTTCATTAGGTGCGCGCAACATTTCAAAATAAGGTAGATGAAACGTGTACGATTGCCGGAAATGCTATGGATGTGCAAACGATTAATCAAGGTGCATCGTTCTATGTTTTTAGATCGATATTTTTAAAGGATGTGGTTTACCCATTTGTCCCCATTCCTCATATATATTACGACGGTAAAGTATGATATATTTACGAAGTATACATATACCCAATTATGCCTTCTTTTGCCTT
>CAZSWB010000037.1:0-7098 GCA_964610675.1 uncultured Candidatus Saccharibacteria bacterium | reverse complement strand
CCCCCTTAGTCCACTTTTAACTTTTAAAGTGTTCACTTTTATCTTTTAGGTAACACGATATGAATTCTTGGATTATTGCTCCTGACTTAAAAGGTTTTTCAGCTTAGAATCATATTTAGATTGATCGAAGCTAAAAACCCCGAAAGTTTTTACCTTGTCTTCGTAGCCAATCGATACAATGTGCTTCCTATCAAAAATAGAAACAGGGAAGTCCGAATGATTACCGGTCATTAAGTAAGCTCTTTCTTTGTAATGTTTAATTGTTTTTGCGAGAAGATAATCAGTATACGATACTGATTTCCCAGCCCTACCATAAGCAACTAAAAAATGTGGCTCAATGAGATTGACTGCTCCACTTTCACTCGAATGTTCACCTGTAGGCAAAATAACATCACCGACAATACTTTCTATATAATCCACCTTCTTACTCATATCCGATATACTCTTTGCACCACGAAAGAATTCTACAAGCACGGATGAAATAGTCGTTAATGTACAGTGTACATTACGAAATTTCTTAAAAATTTCACAAACGCTATTGGATACTCGCTCGCATCAATAAATATGTCCGTATCAAGGAGGAGCCACCTATTTTCAAGGCTAGCTAGCGTCTGTTTGGTGATCCGAATCTCTGGTTTCATTATCCAGTATATTCTTGATGTTGCGAGCAAGTCTTAAGAAAGATTTTGAATCATATGAAGAGCGAGTGGAAGGTGCTCGAGAAGATGGCACAGAAGGAAAAAGTAATGTGGACTCACTTGGTAATTCTCCAATTTTATTTTTCACTTTTTCTTCTAAAGTCATAATGATATTTTCATATAAATTATACCAAATACACACACGTAAGCGTAGTTGACTTATCCTCACGTTTTGCCACCTATCGTCGAGGAAGCAAGAACCGTTATCGCAACTTCCTCATCAACTATGCATGTGTAAATCAAGGTCTGGAGTATATTCGGCATAATTGATTTATGCACTTGCGCGTGCCCCCTACCCTGCAATATTCCGCTTCACCGCCATCACGGTCATGACAAATCTCTAGCTGTATAATATTTACTTCATGTAGTGTAATCTTGAAGGTATGGAAACTTACCCACAGCCAAAGAAGAGATCAAGGCTGAAGATAGTATTTATCTCCCTCGCCTCATTGTTCCTTCTTGGCTTGTTAGCCTTTGGCTTACTGAGTTTTTATGGGTACAAAAATGCTCACGCAATAACGGCCAGCGTAAAAAGCTTCTTGCAAGCTACCTCGAACGGAAATTTGGACGGTGCTTATGCGCTTACAACCCAAAACTTGCATGACACGATATCTCGTGCTGAGTTTACAAAAACCATAGATGACTCAAAGGCCCAATTTACTGACTTTGAAAGGATCGAGACGATTCATTATAAGGATTCTATTGTACACGATGGACATGTATACTTCGGATTGATAGGAACGGTTACCTATACCGATGGTCATCAGGGAGAATTGTCAGCGATATTATTAAAAGAAGATGGTGAATGGAGAGTTGCAGGCATCGAGGTAGATGTGAGTCCTGCTCGACTAGAAAAATTTCAGGAATGAGATGAGTTAGCGTTTCTTAGAATTTCCTTTTACCCCTCAATATTCCGCTTCACCGCCATCACGGTCATAATCGCTGCGCGTTCTTGTTCATCTAATTTCATGCGAATGTATTTCGTAGAAGACAGCAGTTGCGGAAGCAATACGTACTCCAGCGCGTTTACGCGTCGGCGCGTTACTTCAATTTCTTTCGCTAACAACTCCGCGGTTTTCTCAATGGTTGCCAGTTGTAACAGCAACGGAAGCAGCGTTTGAAACGACTCCATCGCAATATCCAACTCTCTCGACGTTTCCCATACCCCTATTTGCTCGTCTTTAGCGGTAAGCGATACGGTAAACTTTGGCGCAGTCACTCCCATGATCGCCTTCTTGGAAACTTCAAGCGAAATGGAATACGGCTGCATTTGGCGGACAATATCGACCGCTTCCGGAAGCATGGAGGCTTGTGCCACCACAAAGTGGCGAAGTGATGCGAAGAGCAGCTCGTCAATTTGCGCCCGCAAACTTTTCGCCTCTCGTACAATCTTCAAAAACTCCCGCATGAGCCCGTCACGTTTGTCTTTCAAGAGCTTGTGGCCCTTGTTCGCCAGCTGCGTGCGCTTCTTGATGCGCAGCAGCTCCATTCGTGTGGGATTAATCGGCATACTGCTCGATGTGCTCCGCCTTTACGCGCTTTAATTCATTCCGTGGCAAGATGGAAAGCAATTTCCAACCGATTGTCAGCGTATCTTCTATCGTTCTGTTCTCATCCGCACCTTGCTGTACGAATTCTTGTTCAAACCGCTCAACGAATTCCAAATACTTCCTGTCCGTGTCCGTAAGCGAACTTTCTCCGAGAATCGTAGCGAGTTCGCGAACTTCTTGCCCGCGCGCGTACGACGCAAATAATTGGTTCGCAACGCCACCGTGGTCTTCTCGCGTTTTCCCTTCTCCGATCCCTTTCGGCATCAAACGGGAAAGCGATCCCAGTACTTGAACGGGAGGGTAGATTCCTTTCTGGTGCAGATCTCGCGCCAACACGATTTGTCCTTCGGTAATGTATCCGGTTAGATCGGGAATCGGATGCGTTTTATCATCTTCTGGCATGGAAAGAATCGGAAGCTGGGTAATGGAACCTTGTTCCCCTTGAATTCTACCCGCTCGTTCATACAACGTGGAAAGATCAGAATACAGGTACCCCGGATATCCGCGACGACCCGGTACTTCTTTTCGTGCGGAGCTCACTTCGCGCAACGCTTCCGCGTATTTCGTCATGTCCGTCATGATAACAAGGACGTGCATATGTTTGGTATATGCCAAGTATTCCGCCGCCGTTAATGCCATGCGCGGCGTTGCGATACGCTCTACCGCAGGATCGTCCGCAAGGTTTATAAAGAGCACGGAGCGATCAATTGCTCCTCGAGTAGTAAAGTCATTGATGAAAAATTCCGCCTCTTCGAACGTAATACCCATCGCCGCAAATACAATTGCGAAGTCGATATCGCTCGCGGACGACGGCACCGCCGCTTGCCTGGCTATTTGCGCGGCAAGCTTGGAATGCGGTAGTCCGGAACCGGAAAAGATCGGGAGCTTTTGACCCAAGACCAGCGTATTCATTCCATCAATCGTGGAAATACCCGTTTGAATGAAATCGTTCGGATATGCGCGAGAGGCCGGATTAATCGGGGAACCGTTAATATCCCGCATTTCTTCGGGAACGATTTCTTCCTGCCCGTCTCGCGGAGCACCGGAACCGGTAAACGTTCGACCGAGCAAATCGCCGGAAACGGCAAGTTTCAGAACGTCACCTTGGAATCGTATCTTCGTTTCCGGAACATTCAATCCGGAAGTTCCTTCGAACATTTGAATGACGGCGCGGTCATTGTGTACCTCAAGTACTTTTCCGCGACGCGTTCTGCCGTCAGCCATCTCCACTTCTACGAGCTCGTCGTACCCCACTCCGGAAACGTGTTCAACGATCAGGAGCGGTCCCGTTACATCTGATGTGGTTTTGTATTGTATATGCATAGGAATCTGCTATTGGTTGGTAAGAGAATCTATTTGGGAATCGATGGAGGCATGCAGCGCATCGAACGTCTTGTCTACTTCTTCTTCCGGAACAAACTTCATTTTCGCAACTTCCATGATAATGTCGAGCGAGAGGAAGGATTGCATACTAAAGTCTACTTCTTGCAACTTGTCATCCGCCTTTTTAAACAAGTCCATAATTAACCCGAGCATTCTGTACTGCTTATGAAGCGATGTGTACGTATCAACGCTGTCGTAAGCGTTTTGCTGCAGAAAGTCTTCCCGGATGATGCGGGCGATATGCAACACAAGCTGCTCGTGCTTCGAGAGCGCTTCCAAGCCGACCAGACGAACAATTTCTTCCAACGCAGATTCTTGCTGAAGAATATTCATGGCCGCAACGCGCAAGTCATTCCATGTTTCTCCCGCATGTTCCGTAAAAAAGGATGCGAGCTGATCGAGATATAGGGAATAGCTGGTCAACCAATTGATTGCAGGATAGTGTCTCCGGTACGCAAGTTTTTCTTCCAATCCCCAAAAGACTTTGACAACGGAAAGCGTGTTTTGCGTAACGGGCTCCGACAAATCTCCTCCGGGAGGCGATACGGCTCCGATTGCCGTGAGCGAACCTTCCCGTTCGGGAGTACCCAACAGCTTCGCAATTCCCGCGCGCTCGTAAAATTGCGCAGTGCGTGAGCCCAAGTACGCAGGATATCCTTCATCTCCCGGCATTTCTTCCAGTCGTCCGGACATTTCACGAAGTGCTTCCGCCCACCTGGATGTGGAATCCGCCATCAACGCTACGGAATATCCCATATCGCGGAAATATTCCGCAATCGTAATCCCCGTATATACCGACGCTTCTCGCGCGGCAACGGGCATATTGGAAGTGTTCGCAATCAATACGGTGCGCTGCATCAGACTCTGCCCCGTCTTCGGATCGGTTAACTCCGGAAACTCTAACAGTACGTCCGTCATTTCATTTCCTCGTTCTCCGCATCCGATATATACAATAACATCCGCGTCGGACCATTTGGCGAGCTGTTGTTGCGCGACGGATTTCCCGGAACCGAACGGTCCCGGAATTGCGGACGTACCGCCTTTTGCAATAGGGAAGAACGTGTCAATAACGCGCTGTCCGGTAACAAGTGGAACGGTCGGTACAAGCTTGCGCGCAACCGGACGAGGTACGCGGATTGGCCAGCGCTGCGCCAATTGCACCGCATGTGCTTTTCCTGTACTGTCCGTCACTTCTCCAACTGTATCCTGTACGGTGAAACTTCCGCTCTGAATCGACGTCAGTGTCCCCGATACAAATGGTGGTACGAGAATATTGTGTACTATCGCTCCTTCTTGGACCGTACCGAGAATATCTCCGCCCTGAATCGGTTCCCCCTTTTCTTTCGAAGGGGTAAAATCCCATTTCTTTTCTTGATCAAGCGCAGGCGCTTCCGCTCCGCGAGATATGAACGCACCATGGGTTTCTTTAATCACGTTCAGCGGTCGCTGAATCCCGTCGTAGATGGCACCAAGCATGCCAGGGCCCAACACGACGGAAAGCGGCTCTCCCGTTGAAACAACCGTGTCTCCGGGTTTGAGTCCGGACGTTTCTTCGTACACCTGAACGGAAGCGGTATCTCCATGAAGCTCGATAATTTCACCGATGAGACCGTCCTTGCCCACACGGACAACGTCCTGAATGTTTGCGCCGCTCATGTCGCCTGCGATAACCAACGGGCCTGAAACTTTCTGTATTGCTCCTGTAATATTCTTTATTGCCATAAAAGTAAAATGCGTAAAAAGTTAAGATGCGAATATATCTGAACCGACCGCGCGAATCATCAATTGCTGGAGATTGCGCGCCGCCGTATGCGTCTGAGCGGAAGGGTTCGGAAGAAACATAATAGCAGGAAGCGGATCCGCATTCAACGTACGCAACATATCAAGATGCGGCTCTGCCAGCTTTTCGTCAACGAAAATGATCTGATAGATTCCTTGCGTTTTCCACTCTTTAACCAACGCAAGTGCTCGATTTGGATCATCGGTCTCCTCGACAAAAATGCCCGAGAGCGAAAATCCAAGTCCAGCACCGGTAGGTCCTATATATGCGATTGGTGAAGGAGTGTTTGTCATACGCGTGCCAACGGACGGATAAGGGACGTGGTTTCTTCTTTGGAAAACCCTCCCGTAAGCGCCGCAAAGATAAGAGTGATGGTTTTCACTTCCATTTCTTTCAACAACCAGTATGCGATAATCGGATCGTATCCGGTCGGATCATGGCGCTTCTCGCGCGCAAGAGCTACGACATTTGCATCCCACTCCCATTCATATTTCATTGCCTCCGTAAATGACGAACTGCTGCGCAATGCAATGTCGCGTTCGTGGTGAGACTTCGCATGTAATGCAAGTACCCGCATAAAGGGCGTAAACGCGACATGAGCAAGACGCTCCTCCAGCATATGCTGCATTGCATCAAACAAAAACGGCATCGACCACGCATTGTTCTTGATCGCCTCTTTCTGAGTCGCTATGAACTCCAGCCAAAATGTTAAGTCTTTCGTATCCGTATATCCCGGAGTAAAGATCATTTCCTGAAGCGTCGCGTGAGAAAGCGTTCCCAGGCGATTTGTGTTCGGCATATGCGGCTCTCGTTTTGCGAATACGATGATCCCTTGGGCAATATGCAGCACGTCATATCGCGCACCGATAAACGCGATTGCGTCCGTGGAATCAATAGTCTCTTCAAGCCACAAATACTCCGCTTCCAAGGCACGGTACAATCCGTCCCGTACAGACACGTCTCCAGTCAAAAACACCGCATACGGAGTGGACATAAGCACCTCGCGCGCTTCCTGCAAAGAAGTGGCATGCATCATGCGCGTAATCTCGTTTTCTCCGAGAAACCCTTTCTCCTTTTCGCGTATGACCGCGATTATATATGGTGGCTCAACTTGCGGCATAGATCAGTTAAACAGTTCATTCGCAATCTCAGCGCGATACTTTCGAAACAATTCGTCCACTATATGCGAACGCGTAAGGTTCATTTCAATGCCGTCGCCCTGAAAAACAAACCCTATACCACTGGCATCCTCTACGATTTTCCCATCACCTTTCGGCACCAACGATTGAAGCGCACTCTGAATTGCTTTCTTTTCTTCGTTGGTGCACTTCGTCAGCAAGGAAAGAAACGCTTCTTTCGTCGCTTGCAACTCTTCTTGCTTCGCCTGCAAAATCATGGACCTGCCCGCTAGTTCCGCTTGCTGGTGAATAATACGTACTTGACGCTCCGCCTCTTTTTTCGCGTCTGCGACAATGCCTTCTTCCAACGCTCGAAGTTCTTGTACGGTACGTTCTTGCTTGTCTTGCAGCACGCGATCGTGTTCGCGTGTAATCTGCTCCGCATCCGCAGCAGCTTCAAGCAATATTTTTTCTTTCAATGCAGACAGCGACATACCTTTGTTATTTCAGGATTAATCCGTTTACAAGCAAGATGGTTACGAGCAGTCCAAGCACCGCGTACGTTTCCG
>CAZSWB010000036.1:5519-7122 GCA_964610675.1 uncultured Candidatus Saccharibacteria bacterium | reverse complement strand
TGGAAAGGCATTTGAAGATAAGTATGTGGAGTACGAGGCAAAAGCGGAAAAGGGTGAAATTGGATTGTTTAAGCGCGTACGTGCGGTAGAGCTATGGAGAAAAATGATCAACAGCCTGTACAGTACGGGGCATCCATGGATTACGTTCAAGGACCCTTCCAACATCCGTTCTCCTCAAGACCACGTAGGCGTCGTCCACAGCTCGAACCTATGCACGGAAATTACCCTTAATACGTCAGCGGATGAAACTGCGGTATGCAACCTTGGCTCCATCAATATTGTGCGCCATATCGACAATGGGGTATTGAACATGGAAAAAATGAGAGAGACGACGGAACGTGCAATGCGGATGCTTGATAACGTGATTGACCTGAACTTTTACCCGATTCCCGAAGCACAAACTTCAAATATGCGTCATCGGCCGATCGGTCTTGGGATTATGGGGTGGCAAGATGCGCTCTATGTGTTGGGAATGCAGTTTGACAGCGAAGAAGCGGTCGAACTTTCAGATGAAGTTATGGAATATATTTCATATCATGCGATATTTTCATCCTCGCGACTCGCAAAAGAAAAAGGGAAGTACGAAACATATCGAGGATCCAAATGGGATAGAGGATTATTTCCGCATGATACTATAAGCGTATTAGAAGAGGAGCGCGGAATGCCGATTGAAGTAGAGCGCGGCTCGAAACTTGATTGGACTCCTGTTCGCGAACACGTGCGTGCGCACGGAATGAGAAATTCCAACTGCATGGCAATTGCGCCAACCGCCACTATTTCAACCATTGCAGGCTGCTTGCCATCCATAGAGCCCATCTACAAAAATATCTATACCAAATCGAACGTTACTGGAGAGTTTGTAGTCGTCAACGAACAACTCATCAATGATTTAAGAGAGAACAACCTTTGGAGCGAACAGATGTTGAACAAGCTCAAGCATTACGATGGAAGCGTGCAGGATATTCCGGAAATTCCACAAGATCTGAAGGACCGCTACAAAGAAGTATTTGAGATACTTCCCAAGTGGGTCATCAAGCACGCGGCCCGACGAGCAAAATGGATTGATCAAAGCCAGTCACTGAACCTCTTCATTCAAACGGAATCAGGAAAGGACATTTCGGACATGTACATCATGGCATGGGAAGCGGGATTAAAAACGACGTACTACTTACGAACACTCGGAGCAACGGGGGTGGAGAAGAGTACGATTGATATAAATATGAAATACGAGGCTCCGCCGACACCCGCTCCTGCCAAGCCCTCCATACCTCCACTTCCAACCTTCGTTCCTTCGTCCGCTACAAGCGGAGACCCCAACTTGAATATTTGCGAATCTTGTCAATAATTTACAACCATATGGAAACAAGTGAAAAGAAAATCTTAAACTCGGGAACTACCGACCCCAATAAAATCCTACCGATGAAATATGGGTGGGCACGCAAGCACTACAAGGACGGTGTTGCGAACAACTGGACTCCGGATGAAGTGAACATGCAAAAAGACGTGGAAACATGGAAGAATCCAGCGTCTCTTTCTGAAGGAGAGCGCAGACTCATCCTTTGGAATATGGGCTTCTTTTCCACTGCTGAAAGTCTGACGGCAA
>CAZSWB010000036.1:1105-5509 GCA_964610675.1 uncultured Candidatus Saccharibacteria bacterium | reverse complement strand
GCTTACAATCTACAAACACATTACAAATCCGGAATGCAGGCAGTACTTGCTTCGTCAAGCCTATGAAGAAGCGGTGCATACCGACACATTCATTTACTGCTGCGATACGCTGGGACTAGACCCTGAAGACGTATATACAATGTATGAGCGGATTCCAAGTATTCGCCACAAGGATGAGTTTGTTGTAAACATGACCAAATCGTTGCTTGATACGGATTTCAATACAGAAGGAACGGAAAATATTCAACGATTTGTGCACGACCTGGTTGGATTTTACGTCATCATGGAAGGAATATTCTTTTATGCCGGCTTCGTGATGATGCTTTCATTCTTGCGACAAAACAAGATGGTCGGAGTAGGGGAACAATTTCAATTCATCTTGCGGGACGAATCCGTGCATCTTGCCTTCGGTTCCGATCTCATCAACGCAATCGTGAGAGAAAATCCGGAAATCTGGACGGATGAATTCAAAGCGACTATTACCGCGAATATTAAAAGGGGAGTGGAGTTAGAGTCCGCGTACGCGCACGATTGTCTGCCAAACGGAATTCTCGGATTGAATGCACGTGTCATTGACGAATACTTGCAATATATCGCGGACAGACGGCTTGAACGCATCGGACTTGCACGGGTATATGGCGCATCGAATCCGTTTCCATGGATGAGCGAAATCATAGACTTAAAGAAAGAGAAGAACTTTTTTGAAACGCGAGTAACGGAATACAAGAATACCGGATCGCTGAAGTGGTAGAAGGGCCTATAAACGAATTGGTAATCTGAAAATGATGGTAGATTATCATAGTGTGTGAATTTAGGATTCACACATATACGTATGATTTGTCATAATCTACCTGACGGTTACACTAAAACAATGAAAAAAGTATTTCAGGGTGATATTCACAGCGTCTGGCAGTGGGAGCAAGAGTTGTTCGATGGCTCTAAGAAAAGATTTGAAAAAATAGGGCGACCGGACGCTACCAGAGTACTTGGAGTATTGCCGGATGGACGCATTCTTCTTGTATGGGACGAGCAACCGCAACGCGAGGGCGTGCTAACGCTTGCAGGCGGACAAATTGATGAAGGAGAAGATCCTGCACCGAGCGCCGCGTGGGAATTCCTGGAAGAAACCGGATACAAAGTTGCATCGCCAACGCCATGGTTAACCTGGCAACCTGTAAACTGGGTGTCGAATACCATACATTTTTTTATCGGTAGAGATGTGGAATACGTTTCTGAGCCGTTGCAGTCGGCAGGAGAAAGAACGGGAGTAAGGCTGTTTACGTTCGATGAATTCATAGCGCTCGGGAAAGATGAGTCGTTGCGCGAGATGCGCATCCGTATTATGTTACTGGAAGCGCAGATTGATCCGAATAAGAAAAAGGAACTTTACGCGTTATTGTACGAATAAAGAAAAGGCGGCAACCGAATTGTTGGTTACCGCCGTGTTGATCTTTCGTGATATCATCGCGAAAGAAAATCAATGAGCCAGCGCTTGTTTTGCTTAAGTACATGCACATTATATTGTGCCGTATTCAATCTTTGTTGTGCGCCTTCTTGCAGAAAATTTGACTCCAGCCCACGCATCACTTCGCTAATACGCTTATCTCTCGAGATAGCTTCGCTTAAATCTTCCTGTGCTAAATCGATACTGGCCTCCACAATGTTGCTGTCCCGAATATCCATACCTATTCGAAATACCGTTTGATACACTAAATGCAGTGCAATACGACGCTTCGTTTCAAATGTATACAGAGTGCATTCTCGTTCAGCCCGCACATGCGGAACACCTCCCATTAACCACTGATGAGCATGTGTAATGCCAGAGCATAAAAGGCCTGATGCCTCCTCGCAAAAATTTGCGCAGCTAATCTCAAAGCTTTCAATGAAGAATTCTTGCATCAGCTTATGCGCCAACGAAAGGTCATGCTCTGCAAGCGCATGCAGTACTTTCTCGCAGGAAGGAAATGAATCGTGCCCCAGAGAAAGCCTCACCGAATCCCAAAAGTCTTCAGGGGATTCGATTAGAAGATATTTTTCTACTCCAAGGCGCAAATCGCTAAAATACATATTTTCTTCAAAATCAAGACTTGTAAAAGATATCTTGTCGCTCATCAACTCAGCTACTAGCCAAGAAAACAATTGATGGATCAAGCGATCATTTATCCCATACTCTCCTTGTCTTGCTGCGTGTTGAAGCAAGTTGCAGATGCACTGACCATAATCTGCGCTCCATGTTCGTACAGATCTTGAAACCGCGTAATACTCCTCGATGGACGAGGTGAAATCAAGAATTTCATCGTGAAAACAGAGGAGACTTCCAAGAGTTATAGCTTCTGGAGAACTGACCCTAGTTGCAAAGACTCTAAAAGCAATTCCAAACATCTGACGTATCGTAGAATGCAATACACCAACCTGCGTAACTGTTAAGCCGTGGTTGATCACCAGATTGGGATCAACATGACGAATCCTTTCCCAAATTGCTTCGTATCGACGCATACATTTTAGATATTTAAATGCTTCTAGCGATCCTACGCCGTACTCAAGCTTTAACTCCGTGACCGCTGCAACTTTGCCTTTCAAGTTCTTGCTACTTGACATGTTTTCAGCCTTTTGCGAATTAGAAGATTATTTATTGTATTCAGATTGGAAAGAACCTGTATATAGATCTAGCATTTCAATAAGGATTTGTCAATAGCTGAACAAAGGGATATAGTTACTTTATGAGTAAAAAACCTGCCTCAAGAGATATCCGCGTCCGCATTGCTCCCAGTCCGACAGGAAATTTACACGTCGGAACTGCTCGAACCGCTCTATTCAACGAGCTCTTTGCGAGACATACCAATGGCTCCTTTATCATTCGCATTGAAGATACGGATCGAGCGCGATCGACGCCTGTATTTGAACAAGCAATTTTAAACGGACTGAAATGGCTTGGCATTACTTGGAGTGAGGGGCCGGATATCGGGGGAGCGTATGGCCCATACCGACAATCGGAACGCACGGATACATACACAGAAGCGCTGCAAAAATTATTACAAGAAAAAAAAGTGTATCGATGCGTTTGTCCGACAAACGAGGCATTTGACGGAGAAAGTTCCGTGCACGCAT
The DNA here is from genome assembly GCA_964610675.1 of uncultured Candidatus Saccharibacteria bacterium. GTDB lineage: Bacteria > Patescibacteriota > Andersenbacteria > UBA10190 > UBA10190 > HO2-45-11b. The sequence continues at coordinate 2,401 of CAZSWB010000036.1, read as the reverse complement.
GCGATTGCAAGAATGCAAACTCCGCCTCCGGTGTTATCCGCCTCATCGTACATCCGGAACTCGTATCGTTCACCGATACTATCCGCGGGGAAGTGAGTGTTCACACGAACAGCTTCGGAGGTGATTTCGTCATCGCTCGCGATATGGATGATCCGCTCTTTCATCTTGCAGTTGTGTGCGATGATAACGCGATGGATATTACTCACGTCATTCGCGGAGAAGACCATTTGCATAACACAGTTAAACACATTCTCATTCAGCGCGCACTTGGGTACGGTCATCCGATATACGCGCACTTGCCACTCCTGCTCGATGAGCAACGCAAAAAACTTTCGAAACGAAGTGGGGAAACGAACGTCCTCGCGTATCGCGATATGGGATATTTACCGCGAACGTTAGTCAATTACCTTGCATTGTTAGGTTGGAATCCCGGAGATGATAGGGAATACTATACTCATGATGAACTTGCGCAAACGTTTACGCTCGAACGTGTGCAAAAGAGTGGCGCAATATTCTCCATAACAAAACTTGCTGCAATGAACAAACACTACCTGCAAGCCTTGGACAACGACGAACTTCTTGCGTGGGGCATGTACTATTACAATCTGCATGAAATTCCCGTAAAAAATCCAGAACGCCTGCAAAAGGCGTTGCGGACGGAACTCGGTCGTTTTTCTTCCTACGACATCGGTGGCATGCCGCTGCATGAAGCGCTGAACTGGCACGAAGAAAGCTGGGTAGGGGAGTACATCCCGGAACAGATTGTGTGGAAGAAAAGCACCAGGGAGGCAACGCGCGAAATCCTACAACAGCTCATTGCCGTCCTAGGGGAAATACCTAATGAGCGGTTTACAGCGCAATTTCTTGAGGAAGATATTATGCACTGGATTGATACAAATGGCAAGGGTAGGGGAGATACCCTCTGGCCAATGAGGTACGCGCTTACCGCACGAGAATATTCTCCGGGACCGTTTGAAATTGCTTCAGTTATTGGAAAACACGATACATTGCAAAGACTAACTGCGGCACATGGTATACTATAAAGCACATGCATAAGCGACAAAAAAAATGGGTTCGAGTCGTATATATCATTCTTGTGATCGTCATCGGTTTTGGCATGGTTGGATTATCATTCTACTAACCACATGGTAAGTCGAATATTTCATACGCTCCTTTGTATATTAGTCGTCATCTGCGCCGTTGTTATCATTGCGCCGCTCACGTCGCGTGCGGAAGAAGTCGACGACCTTCAAGCGAAATTGGATGCGCAAAAAGCAGCGCTAAAAAACATTGATC
>CAZSWB010000036.1:0-1095 GCA_964610675.1 uncultured Candidatus Saccharibacteria bacterium | reverse complement strand
TCCAAGAATTTCAACAGAAAGTACAGGAAAAACGCAGTACCGCACAAACACTGCAAGGTCAGATTGAAATAATCAACGACAGTATCCAAAGCATCACACTTTCTTTACAAAAAACACAGGCGCAAATAAACGAGACGGATACAGAAATTGAGAACGTTGAATACGATATTGAAAAAAAAGAGGAATCCATCGAGCGGGGGAAAGTACTGCTTGCTGACTACATTCGCCAATTGCAAGAGTTGGATATGCAGTCTTCCGTAACCGTTTTCTTGAAATATGCCACGCTCTCTGACGCAATTACCGAATCAAGCACAACCGAACAACTCCAAGATCAGGCGCATCGGACGATTGTGAGCATTCAAAAAGAAAAGCAGGAACTTGTGGAGCAAAAAGCACAGCTGCAAGATTTCAAACAAGCGCTTGATTCCTTGCGCACAAGACAGCAACAGCAAGCGGCTACATTAAGAGATCAAAATGAATCCAAGAAGCGCATTCTCGACATCACCAACGCACAAGAATCACAATATCAGAGTCTACTGGAACAAACAAAAGCGGATGCCAAAGCTGCACAAGCCGCGATTTCAAATCTGGACAGTAAAATTCGCGAACAACTCCGTGCTCAGGGAGTAGGGAGCCTCGGTACCGTCGGCGTCTTAAGCTGGCCAATTGCTCCAATATTCGGTATCTCATGTCCGTTTCATTGTGCGGGATATCCGTATGCTTACCTGATTGGCCCACATAGCGGTACTGACATTCCTACAAACGTAGGAACACCTATAAAGGCACCTGCGGATGGTTATGTAGGTCGCGCACATGATTCCGGAGGAAGAGGATACAGCTACATTATGCTTATCCACGGTGAAAACGTTTCCACCGTGTACGGACACGTCTCAGGATTCGCGGTAAGTGAGGGGAGTTTCGTAAAGCGTGGCGATGTGATCGGATACACGGGTGGCGCGGCGGGTGCACGCGGTTCAGGACTTTCAACGGGGCCTCACCTCCATTTTGAAGTACGCAAGAATAACGTTGCGGTGAATGCGGAAAATTACTTAGGAGCTCAATAAAAACCTATGGCTGATCCAGATGATATTTTCG
>CAZSWB010000035.1:6465-7271 GCA_964610675.1 uncultured Candidatus Saccharibacteria bacterium | reverse complement strand
ATCATATCTCCAATGGCATATCTTGCGATCGCCCTTCCGCAAACAAATCAATACGCAAAACAATGGTGGGGTAACTTTATGAAATGGGTACTGTACGGACCGATTATGCTATTCTTCCTTATCTTAATTATTCGCGTGCAAAGCACAATTGCAAAAGTTCCAGAAGAAGGAATAGAAAATACACTTTTCTTCCAAGAAATTGTGAAGTTTATCATCGTTATCGCGCTCTTCTTTGTCGCAAATAGTATGGGTAAGAAGATGTCAGGTATCAGTTCAGACGCAATAATGAATTTTGCAAAGAAACATCCGAGAACGGCTATCATTGGTGCATCAGCCCTTGTTGGACCAGGTGCCGCTATAGCCGCTGCAGCACTAACGAGCCGAAGTGCACGAGACGGTTTTAAAAGAGCTGGATCTAATGCACTCGCTGGCGTCAAGGAAATTCCAGGTATTGGGCGAATCGTTAAAGCTGCTATACCAGGCAAACGAGACGCAAAAGGTAACTTACTGCCAGGCGAAAGCTCTGTTGGGTCTAAGCTTGCAGGCTTTACTGATCGACTCAACCCAAATATTCAAAGGGCAATTTCCGATGTGCGTAATGACGCAATCGACCCAGCTACAGGCAAGATTAGGCCTAGAACAATCGACCCAGCTACAGGGCTGGCTATGCCCGGAACTGGAGGAGTAGATAATATAGCACTCACGCCATCTAGGTTAAAGCAAGGACACGTTGTAAATGCGCTTGGACGCAACGCAGTTGAACGAGAAACAAATATTACTACAATTATCAATGAAGGCTCCCAAGG
>CAZSWB010000035.1:0-6455 GCA_964610675.1 uncultured Candidatus Saccharibacteria bacterium | reverse complement strand
ATAGCGCTTGCAGAGAACAAAGATTACATCGCCGGCCTAAACCCTCAAGAATTAGCGAGGCTACAACAAGCTGTGCAGAATGCTCCCGCATCTGTTAACGATAGAGATAAAGCGGCAATGATTGAAAGAATATTCAAGACGGTAGATGATATTAAGAAAAAATAATGCCTATGTACCTTACTTATCAAACCATTCCCGTTAGCTCGCTTACTATAATTAAGCCAGAAGATAGGGGAAACTATCTAACTCAAGTATTTTTGTTACCCAAAAAAATACAAGATGTGCTTTTTTCTGATGATACCGGGGCGTATGTTCGTGGTCTCGGAAAGTCGTACGACATCTCCGAAGAACTCCAACCGACTATTGCCTTCGCAATACTAGAACTCGCACTCGGCAAAAAAACATTCGAAAAACTGCCAGAAAATCTCTCAACGGAACTTAAGCTTCCAAGTGATAAAGCTCAAAAAATGACAGCTGAAATCGAACACGATCTCTTTGCCCCTATTAAGGAAGAGTTAGATGCGTTCCTCAAAAGAGGAACAAGTAAAAAAAGCCCCAGTGCACCGGTAACTGCACAACCTCCATCGAATACACAGCAACCCAATAAACAAACTACCGCACCAAAACCAAAGCCCGCACAAGCCCAAAATGTATTGGATTTAAAAGAGCTTAATGCGGCAAAGAAACAAGAGCAACTCCCGCAACGTGCTCCGCAAAAGAAGCTTCCTCCTGGAACAACTGGATCAACCGTAGCTCCGCCTCCGCAAATTCCGCATCGTCCACAGCCCGCTAAACCTGCAGACCAGAAAAGCCAGACTCCACCCCCGAAATTCCCGCTTCCTCCTAAAACACCAAAACCTCCGAATTCGCCACTGCGATTTACTTAATTCATTTCTATGCGCTTTCAAGTACCCCAATTTATCGACATAGAAGATAAAATAGTCGGACCGTTTACGCTCAAGCAGTTTTTGACGTATGTGGTTGCTTGCATGGTGCTCGTTCCCGTATACATCTATTCCGATTTATCACTCTTTATCACCATCGCGTTACCCATACTCGGTATTGCAGCCGCATTCGCACACGTAAAAATCTATGGAAAATCTCTCGGCCAAGTACTCTTAGCTTCAATCGTATATATTTCCAAAGGACAACTGTACCTATGGCGTCGCCAGAAAAACCAGCCGTTTAAGATTATCGATCCCGAATGGAGCGCAAACCTCAGCGAACGAGTAAACCCATCACTGAAACGACCAACATCCTCGTTAAATGTCATCGCACAATCATTGGAAACGACAGGGAATATAAGTAAGGAGGATATTCCGGATCCTCTTATGGCAGCATAGATTACGTTGCTGTATAAAGCTATATAACATAAAAAATAACAATTTGCTCTTTAAAGAGCATTATGTTATTATTCTCTATATGATTACATTTAAACGCAGTATTGAAGCAAAAATCAGAAGGCTGTTGTTTCAGGGTTACATGGTTGTCATGCTAGGCCCCAGACAGTCAGGGAAAACGACGCTGTCTAAAAAGCTGGTATCAGATTTTGGGCAAGAAGGTGCTTACTACGATTGCCAACTAGAAGAAGTACGGAGCCATTTTATATTAGGAAAGCCGGACCTATTATTACCCCTCACCAAAGATAAAAAAATTGTCGTGTTTGATGAAGCCCAGACCATCCAAAATATAGGGAGCATATTAAAGGCGTATCACGACACATATCCCGCCGTGCAGATCATAGCTACCGGCTCCTCTTCGTTTGATTTAGCAAATAAAATTGTAGAGCCGATGACAGGAAGGGCAATAGAATTCCAACTATTGCCATTATCGCTTGATGAAATACGGTCAGTTCAGAAAATCACCAAGGATGACATGTATAGCTTCCTCCGCTATGGCACGTATCCGGCAATTGTAGCGGCACAAACCAAAGAGCTGAAAGAAATAGCGATTAAAAATATTGCCACGAACTACCTATACAAAGACGTATTTATATTCGAAGCTATCAGGAACCCGAAAGTGTTCGAGGACTTGGTTAAATTGCTTGCGCACCAAATAGGGCAAATGGTCTCAATTGCTGAGCTTGCCGGAACGCTCGGAGTAAGCAGATCGGTGGTCCAGAAGTATTTACGAATGCTGGAACAGGCATATATCATCAAAATCATCCATTCTTTTTCGAACAACCCGAGAACTGAGATCAAAAAAGCATTTAAAGTAGTGTTTTTAGATGTAGGTGTACGCAACGTCCTCGTAGGAGGCAGCGAACCCCTCGATAAGAGGAAGGATAAAGGCGGAATTTGGGAAAACTTTTTCATCAGCGAACGCCTAAAGGTCGGTTCACTTGAGACGCTCCCGCCAGACGTTCTCTTTTGGAGAACGCGCAAAGGGATCGAGATCGATGTAATCGAAAAAAGCGGAGAAAGTATCACAGCGTATGAATGCAAATGGAAAAAAGAGGAGGTATCGTTTAAGGAATTTCTCAAAAAATATAGCGATGCGAAAACGTTCGTAGTAAGCCCCGGTGATTATTACATGGTACAATGATAGCGTATGGCAATCTTCGACATGATGTCCCCGTCATCAAAGGGGAAAGCAAGCCAAAACTTAGTACACATCTCCGAGCTTAGAGATGGTATTGTGATCCTCCAAGACGGCACAATGCGAAGCGTGCTCATGATTTCTTCTGTGAATTTCGCATTAAAATCCGAAGAAGAACAAAATGCCATCATATACGCGTATCAAGACTTCATTAATTCTCTCGACTTTCCCATTCAGCTCACGGTATCTTCACGGAAAATGGACATTACGCCTTACCTGGAAGAAGTAAAGCACCTGCGAGACCTGCAAAAGAACGAATTGCTTCATCTGCAAATGACCGAATATATCAACTTCGTTGCGGAGTTGGTCAAGGGAAGCAATATTATGACAAAAACGTTCTTCGTTACCATTCCATTCTCGGTTACGCAGGATAAGAAGGTAGGGTTCTTTTCGAAGATCGGCAAAGGAGCAAAAGGAGCCGTAGGAAAGAGCAAGATGTCAGATATTGAGTTTGAGCACAACAAGACACAGGTCATGCATCGCGTTGAGCAGGTAGCAATCGGTCTTCGCGGCATCGGATTGCGAGTTGTACCGCTAAAAACACAGGAATTACTGGAACTTTTCTATAACTACTTCAATCCAAACACCTCCCGCAATCAAAAACTTCGAAACGTAGATAAGCTTACCCTTCAAGAAACAGACACCCCGCTATGAGTATTCTTGACGCGCTATTTCAAAAAAAGAAAAAAACATCCGCTTCTGTTGATATTGATAAGGAGAGCAAGGATGTTATCGATCAATTCGAAAAGGGAGTTTCTTCTCTTCGAGACCTTCTTGCACCTTCAGCGTTTAAAGTAAACGCAAAATCCATTGAAATCGATGGGAAGTTTGCTACCACCATATACGTAACGACGTATCCGAGGTATCTGGACACGAACTGGTTCGCTTCTATTGTGAATTTCGACGTGGAGTTCGACGTTGCCATGTTTATTTATCCGCAAGATTCCGCCACCATCTTAAAGGAGTTACGGAAGCGCATTACCCAGGTATCCACGTCCATTTCCATGCAAGCAGAGCAAGGCAAAGTACGGGATCCTCAACTGGAAACAGCGTACCAAGATATTGAAGAACTACGAGATCGCTTAGTGCAGGGGACCGAACGGTTTTACCAGTACGGGTTGTATATAACAATATACGCGAATACGGAAGAAGAATTGGATGACATTCTCTCACAAGTGGAAGTTCTCCTCGAAGGAAGACTCATTTACGCAAAACCGGCACTTTTCCAAATGGAACAAGGGTTTGATTCCACCTTACCACTCGGTCACGACCGCCTTGTGGTGAACACGAACATGAATACATCGCCGCTTTCCACCAGCTTCCCGTTTGTCAGCTCCGATCTTACGAGCAATACGGGGGTGTTGTACGGGATCAATCTCCACAACAGCAGTCTCATCCTCTTTGATCGTTTCAGTTTGGAAAATGCGAATATGGTTATCTTCGCGAAATCGGGTGCCGGAAAATCCATTAAAGGATCAGAGCCTGTTCTTGTACGTGAAAACGGGAACGTGCTTCTACGCTCCATTGAAGATGTCACAGAGGAACTTATCCACAAGCACGGCATCACCTATACAGACGAAGAGCTAGAAGGAGTAGCGTATCCAGGCATCGAAGTGTATAGCTTTAATAAGGATTTGCAGGGGGAGTGGTCCCGCGTTACAGTAGCCGCGCGCAAAGATGCTCCCCAAACATTTTATAAATTCACAACAAGAAGCGGCAGGGAGATTACCACGACGGGAGACCACAACATGCTTGTCCTACGCGACGGAAAAGTCCAGGTAGTAAAAAGCACAGAAGTCGGGCGAGGCGAATACATTCCTCTGCCGCGATCTGTTTCCTTTAGTACGGAACGAGACGTAAGCACGTTAAATCTTCTTTCGCTGTTACAGCGCTGTCCACAAGGTATTTACGTCAGAGGAGCAGAGGCCCTTATCAACAGCCACTATGAAACACTGAAGACGGCAACGATTGATCCGAAACTAGATCGCTATCTTGAGCGATACCGAAAAGGACGAGCAATGCCAATTGAGTATTTCCTTAAGGTGTTGACGTGCTTACACCTTTCGCTTTCCGATCTCAACCTTCATGACTTCAGGGTCTGCGCAAAAAACGGGAAAACCGTTCAAAATATCTCCGCCCAACTGCCGCTCACCACCGGTTTTTTCCGGTTGCTTGGTTTCATCGTGGCGGAAGGGACAATAGGGCAGGACAAGATCATTCTTAGTAATATAGACCAAAAACTCCTACAGGATGCAGGATCTACTCTTACCGAGCTTGGTTTTCCATTCTTCTTTACGGACAGATCCCTCGTGATTGCCTCCCGCGTATTTGTTAATCTTCTTCACGCGATCGGATGCACGGGTCGATCAGAACATAAACATGTGCCTTCCTTAGTATTTGAAAGCTCTCAGAAATTCCAAAGCGCTTTTCTCACAGGTTATTACGAGGGCGATGGCGGCGTCGAGCATTCGTCAATTATAGTCACCTCAAAATCTAAAGCGCTGATTGGTGAAATAAATTACCTTTTGTATGGGTTTGGTATTGTGGGGCGAATTGCCAAAACCCGAAAAGAGGCGACAGGGGCAGGGTGGAATCAGAAACGAACATACTGGAAATGTGCCATTGCGGGACAGGAGAGCTTAAAGGTATTTGCGTCTTCTATAGGGTTCTTCTCTCAACGGAAACAACAGGCGCTTGAGAAAATTGCGGGCAAAGAAGGAAATACTAACGTGGATCTGGTGCCGCAGGTTGACCGGATATTCGCTGAACTATACGAACTCTTTGGATTTCAGCTTCAGGGTATCCCTGAAATTTCAGCCTGGAAGCGAGCTGTCCGTCTTCCTTCAAGGGATTCTTTAAAAAGAGTGGTGGGAGAAATAGAAGCGAGGGTACAGCGCTTCAAGGACCTGAAAGGGTCGTTTCGCGCACTAGGGCAGCTCCCGGAACTGAACCCCGTTATCGCCAAGGGCAGGGATAGCAAAGAGCTGAACCGCGCCTTGTGGGCTGAATTGGGACAGGGCTGGAGAATCGCAAAAACAGGAAAATACGAAACTTCCTACCAAAACGCTTGCAAGATAATTAAGACAGTAAACGGTTCAGCCCATGAGCTCGCCGGTGTAAAGCAGGCTATCCATCACGGATTCCGCGAAATGAGCATGCCCATTAAGTATCAGCCAGGCAGCCTCCAGTCCGCTCTGGTTGCAAAACCGAAAAGCAATACGGCTTACCGCACTATTCACCGTGCGGCGAACTCGGTGTGGGAACGGTATCAGGAGATTCATCAAAGCGTATTACCGCAAATAGAGGCTAAACTCGCTCAACTCAAGGCACTGGCAGAATCGGATCTGTTTTGGGATGAGATTGTCGAGGTGAAAAAGGTAAAGAACAAAACCGATGACTATGTATATGACCTTACTGTAGATAACGAGGTGTTTCTCGCCGGACACGGAGGCATGTTTGTTCATAACTCATACACCGTGAAATTGGAAATTTTGCGGAGCCTCATGTTCGGGACGGAAATCATCGTCATCGATCCGGAGCAAGAATATCGCTACTTGGCGGAGGCGGTTGGAGGAGCATACTTGCAGATCGCCATTGCATCCGACCATCGCATCAATCCGTTCGACTTGCCGGTACTTGGTGAAGATGAAAATCCGGAAGCGGTACTTCGAGAAAACATTACTCGCCTGATCGGATTAATATCGCTCATGGTGGATGGTATATCTGCCGAAGAACAGTCGATTGTCGACAGTGCACTCTGGGAAACATACGCGCTCAAGGATATTACAAGAGGAGCGCGATGGGATAAGCCGGAAGTACCAACCCTTCAAGACTTTTACAATATCACAAGAGATATG
>CAZSWB010000034.1:0-7298 GCA_964610675.1 uncultured Candidatus Saccharibacteria bacterium | reverse complement strand
AGAAAAAACTGGAAAATCTGTCGTAACAGGAGAAAACTATTTATCAAAGAGAAAATCTCCTAAAAAATTGAAATGAGTATGAGAATGGACACAATATGATGCAAATATACCAACAGCTTAAGAATATCGGGCACTTTTTTGAAACGCATCTGTGGCGCTTGCTGCATGGTATGCCGGATACCAGCATGCATATCTATGGAATAACGGGAACGAACGGAAAAACAACGACCTGTCATATTCTCACAAGTATTCTCGAGAAGGCGTATGGAAAGGAAGCAGTTGGCATGCTCACTACTATCTCATTTCGCATTGCCGGAGTTGAGGAAATAAATACGAGCAAGATGACGACGCTCCCGAGCAAAAAGGTTTTTGCATATCTTTCTCGGATGAAGCGTGCAGGCGTGAAGCATGTTGTGCTTGAGGTAACGTCTCATGCGTTAGATCAATATCGACTTGCGGGAATAGCATTCGATGGTGCCGTTATTCTCAACATTGCGCGGGAGCATTTGGATTACCACAAGACAATGGAGCAGTATGCTGCAGCTAAAGAAAAAATTACATCTCTTGTAAAGAAAGATGCACCGCTTGTCGGAAAACAAGCTGATACGCGCGTGCAAGAAATACTAAATCGTGCAGAGCAACGAGGAGTATGTGTCGTGCGTATGACAAACGAAGCGATCACAGAAACCACAACCCCCCTTATCGGAAGTATTAACAAAGAGAATGCGGCTGCAGCGCGCTTGCTTGCACAAGCGCTTGGTATTTCCGAAGAACATATTGCCGCCGGAATAGCAGCGGTTACGAAGGTGTCTGGGAGAATGGAAAAAATTGAGACCTCAAGAGGGTTTACCATTTACATAGACTATGCGGTTACGCCCGATGCGCTGGAGCGATTGTATGCGGATGTAAAGAAGGAGACGAGGGGCAGAGTACTTGCAACATTGAGCGCGGCAGGGTTGCGCGACCGCGGAAAACGGCCGGACATGGCGCGAGCAGTTGCAACGTATGCGGACTTTATTGCAGTAACGCGTGAAGATCCCTGGACGGAATCGGAGGACCAAATTTTTGCCGATTTGGAAGCAGGGTTGGACGCAACTTCTCGAGGAGTTACATGGAAACGCATTCCGGATCGTCGGAACGCGCTTGAAACATTACTTGCAGATGCCAAGCCAGGCGACACTGTGGTGGTGACAGGCAAGGGTGCGGAGCGTGGTATGGCAATGGGAAACGAAATTATCCCGTGGAATGATCGAGAGGTGATTGAGGAAATTTTACGGAGTTTATAACGAGCGGAAAAATCGGGCCCTCTATTTACGTTTTTTGTACGTTTTATGATAAACTTCAATAATGGATAACCAAAGGCAAGACGCTCTAGTGACGGAGTCGAATAAGGCTTGTTTTCGATTGATCGTAGTGTTGCCTGCGAGGGCTAAAAATCACTCGAACTTTTTTTGAGGTTAGACAGTTAGTGAAATACACACGTATGACTCGTCTAATACTCAACAAGCTTATTTCGTGGACTACAATCAAATACCGGTTGATCTTATTAGAAGATAAACACATTCCGTATTTTCACGAAAAAGAAATCTGGTGGTGTTCAATCGGGTCAAATATTGGATTTGAGCAAGAGGGTAAAAATTCAAACTTTGAACGGCCGGTGTTTATTATTAAAAAATTCAACAGGCATATGATGTGGGTATTGCCGCTGACTAGCAAGATAAAAATAACTCCCTATCATTTTCCAGTTTCCTATAAAGGAAAGCAATCTACAGTTATTTTATCTCAACTGCGAACGATTAGTAGTAAGCGTTTATTGCGTAAAGTGGGCAAGATTTCAGATAAGGATTTTAAAGACGTTCGTGAGCGAGTGGCTGCGTTTATAAAAAACGATCTCTCGCCCAAATGAGCGAGAGTCTCGGAGCCCGAAGGCCATATGTATCCCCATTATACCTAGTACATAATGTATGTCAAGATCATTATATACAGCATTAATGCTCATTATCGACACCGCACATCCAACCGCTCGCGTTGTTATTGCCGACGAACGCAAGATTGTAGGATTACGGGAATGGCCGAATACGCCAAACATAGGCGTTGATTTGCTTGTGTATATAGAAGAGCTTTTGCAAAGCCTGGGAAAAGGTAAAAAGGATATAACGCGAATCGCCGTCCATTCAGGACCGGGAAGTTACGGCTTGGTACGGACGGGTATTGTATCGGCGACCATATTGGCGCAAGCGACAGGAGCGGAGTTGGTAGAGGTACAAGGGGAGACCGAAGAAGAGCTGATAAAGAGCGCACGAAATGCATCGCCAAATACTGGTATTGAGCCAAAATACAGAGAGGAAGCGGAGTCTGGCGGAGCATAATTCTCCTCAATCTGTGGATAACTCATCTTGATTTTTATGAAATCAGTTGAAAAGCGCTTGACAGGGTTTTACCCACCCCATATACTCTATCTTATCGTCTTTGACGAGCAAGAACTGTGTGCATCAATCAATTTTCGAATAATTAGTATTTTAACAGATGCGTTCTGTTGCATTCTGTTTTTTTATACGATATTCGTTTTTATATTTTTTAAGGCTTCAATAATCCTCCCCTCATTATTATGCCCGAATCAAACGCAACCGTAACGTACCCGGAACCTATTCGAAAGCGAAAGACATTTTCCAAATTTACCGGACTTGTTGCGGGTGTTCCGAATCTTCTCCAGATACAGCTTGATTCGAACGCGTGGTTTTTTGAAGAAGGGCTTGCGGAGCTGTTTAAGGAAATATCCCCCATTGAAGATCATGCGGGGAATTTAGAGCTGCATTTTGTCGATCATTACCTTGACGCTCCCAAGCACACGGAAGAGACTGCGCGTGATCGCAACGCCACCTACGAAGCGCCGCTGCGTTGTGCCGTTCGTCTCGTTAACAAGAAGACGGGTGAAGTAAAGGAGCAAGAAGTATATCTCGGAGAGTTCCCCGTTATGACTCCTCGAGGCACCTTTATTATCAACGGCGTTGAGCGTGTAATCGTTTCCCAGTTGATTCGTTCTCCCGGGGTTTTCTTTTCTGCAACATCCAGTAAGGGAAGAAATTGGTACGGCGGCAAAATCATTCCGAATAGAGGTGCATGGTTGGAATTGGAAACCGCAACTGATGGCGCAATTTACGTAAAGATAGATCGCAAGCGTAAAGTTGCGGTTACCGCGTTACTGCGTGCAATGGGCGTGGAGACGAATGAAGATATCATGAAGCATTTTGCAGATGTGGATACCGATAAGGATCGACAGTACATGAAAGCGACATTTGCAAAAGATATTTCGAAAAATCAGGCAGAAGGATTAAAAGAGATTTACAAACGCCTTCGCCCCGGAGATCTTGCAACGGTGGATAACGCACGGCAGATGATTCATGATATGTTCTTCAAGTTTGATCGATACGATTTCGGAAAAGTGGGAAGGCATCGAATTAATCAGAGACTAAATCTTGAGGTGCCGGAAACACCGGAACATCGCATGTTCCGTATTGAAGATCTGGTTGCCGTTGTGCGCGAGGTAATTCGTTTGAATAACACGCAGGAACCGGCTGACGATATTGATCATTTGGGAAATCGAAGAGTCCGAGCCGTCGGCGAGCTTATTCAGAATAAGTTTCGGGTGGGATTGATTCGCATGGAGCGTATTGCGAAAGATCGCATGAGCACATTGGAGCTGGAGAAAATGACGCCGTCCCAATTGATTAACGCGCGTCCGATTATCGCTGCCATCAAAGAGTTTTACACAAGTTCGCAGCTTTCGCAGTTTATGGATCAGACAAACCCCCTCTCGGAAGTTGAGCACAAGCGTCGCGTAAGCGCGATGGGTCCTGGAGGATTGGATCGGAACCGTGCTGGATTTGAAGTTCGTGACGTGCATCGAAGCCATTACGGACGTATTTGTCCCGTGCAAACTCCGGAAGGTCCGAACATCGGATTGGTTGGGCATATGGCGCTTTTTGCGCGTATCAACCCGTACGGATTTTTAGAAACGCCATACCGCAAAGTTACGAATGGAAAAGTTACGAAGGAAGTGGTGTATTTGGACGCATATCAAGAAGATAAAGTGGTAATTGCGCAGGCTACCGAACCGTTAAGCGCAGACGGAGCATTCCAAAATGCCCTTATCGAAACACGCGCGCAGCAAGGCCAGTTTATGGAAGTAATCCCCGATGCCATTGATTACATGGACGTTGCTCCTCAGCAGTCATTGTCTCTCGGTGCGGGAATGGTTCCCTTTATCGAGCACGATGACGCTCAGCGATCTCTTATGGGCTCGAATATGCAACGTCAGGCGGTTCCTTCCGTGAAGCCGCAGGCTCCGAGAGTGGGAACGGGATTTGAATTTGTCGGTGCCTATCATTCCGGACAAGTCATATTATCCGATATTGACGGGGAAGTTTCGGAACTAGATGCATCGCACATTACCGTTACAGGAGGCGATGGCGCGAAGCGGGTGTACCGACTGCAGAATTTTCGAAGAAGCAATCAATCTACCGCAATGACCCAACACCCATTGGTTGAGTTGGGCGATACGGTAAAGAAAGGGCAGCTTTTGGCGGACGGAGCGGCAACGGATAAAGGAGAGCTTTCATTGGGGCAAAATCTTTTAGTCGCATTCGTGCCATGGTTTGGGAACAATTTTGAAGATGCCATTGTTATTTCTCAGCGCGTCGTAAAAGACGATCGTTTCAGTTCCATCCATATCGAAGACTTTACGATTGATGTGCGCGACACGAAACTTGGTCCTGAAGTTGTGACAAGAGATATTCCAAACGTCAGCGAAGAAAAACTTCGAAATCTGGACGAAGAAGGAATCGTACGCATCGGAGCGGAAGTGAGAAGCGGTGATATTCTTGTCGGAAAAGTGACGAATAAAGGAGAGACTGACCTTACGCCGGAAGAACGTCTCTTGCGTGCCATCTTTGGAGAGAAGGCTAAGGATGTAAAAGACACATCGCTCTATCTCCAACACGGAGAGCGCGGAAAAGTAGTGGATATTAAAGTGTTTTCTCGAGATGATGCGGACAAGTTGCCGTCCGGAGTTATCAAGCAAATTCAAATCAGTATCGCGCAGTTTAGAAAACTGCAGGTGGGTGACAAGTTGGCGGGTCGTCACGGAAACAAGGGTGTTATCGCAAAAATCGTCGCAGAAGAAGACATGCCGTATCTCGCAGACGGAAAGCCGGTTGATATCGTATTGAACCCCCTAGGAGTTGCCTCTCGTATGAATATCGGACAGATTTTGGAAACTCATCTCGGATGGGCTGCGGAGAAACTGGATTTCCATGCCGCATCACCGTCGTTTTCCGGAGTTACGGAAGAAGAGATTCGAAATCAGCTTGTGGCTGCAGAGTTACCAGAAGACGGAAAGGTTGACTTGTACGATGGACTTTCTGGGGAAAAATTTGATCGAAAGGTTACCGTCGGTATCATGTACATTCTCAAGCTGCACCATTTGGTTGAAGACAAGATTCATATGCGTTCTACGGGTCCGTACTCATTGGTTACCCAGCAGCCGTTGGGAGGAAAAGCGCAGTTTGGCGGCCAGCGTTTCGGAGAAATGGAAGTATGGGCGCTGGAAGCATACGGTGCTGCGCACACATTGCAAGAGATCTTGACCGTAAAGTCGGACGATGTGGCCGGTCGGAGTAAGACGTACGAAACGATTGTGAAAGGTGGAGAAATTCAGCCTCCTCATACACCTGCCGCATTCGATGTATTGGTGAATGAATTGAAGGGATTGGCGCTCGACGTGGAGTTGGTTGGTAGGGAAAAGAAAACAGAAGAATAGCTTTACTTAAGTATTTTTAGATTATGGAACACGAACAAACAACAGCGGATTTCTCTTCAATAAGGCTGAAGCTTGCTTCTCCGGAAGATATTTTGGATTGGTCTCATGGAGAGATTACGAAGCCGGAAACGATTAACTACCGTACTCAGAAACCAGAAAAGGACGGGTTGTTTGACGAACGTATTTTCGGTCCGACAAAAGATTGGGAGTGTTACTGCGGAAAGTATCGGAGAATCCGCTACAAAGGAATCGTATGTGATAAATGCGGAGTGGAAGTGACGCGCTCAATCGTGCGACGTGAGCGTATGGCGCACATTAGTCTTGCAACTCCCGTATCACACATTTGGTTTTTACGAGGTGTGCCTTCCAAGATGGGATTGTTGTTGAATATCAATGTTGGAAAACTGGAAAAAGTCATCTATTTCGCATCATATATCATTATCTCTGTCGATGAAGCGAAGAAGAAAGAAATTGTTGATCGGTTACATCGGGAAGGCGAATCAAAACGCGATGCGATTCGCAATGGGTACAAACAGCTTCGTTCATCGCTTCCAAAAGATGCTCCGGATCGAGATGCGAAAAAAGATGCGTTAAACAAAGAAGAGCAAGTGGAATTGGAGAAATTGGATACCGCAGTTGAAACTGCGATAGAGCAAATCACGTTACTTGTTCAGCATGCCATCATATCGGAAGTGGAATACCGAGATCTTTCGCTCAAGTACGGACACATCTTCATGGCGGGTATCGGAGCTGAAGCGATTCGTTCCATATTTGAAAAAATGGATTTGCAGAAAGAAATCGATACCATGAACGAAGAGCTCGTGGAAGCTTCAGCGGCAAAACAGAAGCGACTGATGCGCAGAGTCGCGTTGATTCGCGGAATGATTGATGCCGGCATTCGTCCTGAGTGGATGTTCTTAACGCAGTTCCCTGTCATTCCACCGGACATTCGTCCGATGGTGCAACTTGATGGAGGCAGATTCGCCGCTTCTGATTTGAATGATTTGTATCGTCGCGTTATTAATCGGAATAATCGATTGAAGCGTCTCTTGGAATTGGGTGCACCGGAAATCATTACGCGAAATGAAAAACGTATGTTGCAGGAAGCAGTTGATTCCTTGATTGATAATTCTGCCCGCAGAGGATCCACGACCGTGAACACGACCGGGCAGCGCAGGCAGTTGAAATCGCTCGCGGACATGTTAAAGGGAAAACAGGGACGATTCAGACAAAACCTTTTGGGGAAGCGTGTGGACTATTCCGGTCGTTCAGTAATCGTCGTAGGTCCCGAATTGCAATTGCACCAGTGCGGACTTCCGAAATTGATGGCGTTGGAATTGTTTAAGCCGTTTGTCATTCATGAATTAATCGAACGAGAACTCGCACACAATATTCGTTCCGCAAGCAGACTTATCGAGCAGGGAATTCCGGAAGTGTGGGATAGCCTCGAGCAGGTAACGCGAACGCATAAAGTGTTGTT
>CAZSWB010000033.1:0-7324 GCA_964610675.1 uncultured Candidatus Saccharibacteria bacterium | reverse complement strand
TGTGACGTATCGTTCTTGCTCATTGTAACAAGTCAACCTAAGGAGAAAAAAGGATGACAAACAAAGCTGAGAGTGCCGCTCCGCAAACGCATCCGGAGAAAACTGCACTGCTAGTGATTCGGGCAATGATAGAAAACGATGAAATATCTTTCGCACAAGTCAGAAAAATGTGCGACCGATTAAACATTTCGAGTGCAGCCGCACAGGCATTGCTGCAAAAATTACACCACGAAGCAACGCACCATGACCCGGATTCGTATCTGCAAGACGAGTGGGGGTTTGAGCTTGAAGATGAGCCTACGGAAGCGATGCAGGGTCAACCGCCCTTTGGAGACGACGGTTGGAGCAACAGATAAAGAAGCATGCACGCCATACTCCCGCCCGACAGGTACGCCTGTCGGGTTCTTTCTTGATTTTATCCCCATACAACGCTACCATAGCCTGTATGCCAAGCAGACGAAGACGATATCGACATCGACCCAAGGTTGAGGTAAAAAAGCCTCCCGCAAACCAAGAAATATCCGCACCGGAAGTGCGGCTCATTGGAATTGACGGGGCCCAGCTCGGGGTGTTCGCCATTGCGGATGCGATCGCTCGTGCGCAGGAAGACGAAGCGGATCTTGTTATGGTTGCGGATAAAGTGGTGCCACCTGTGGTTCGTATTATGGATCTTGGAAAACATCTCTATGAGAAACGCAAGAAAGATGCGAAACAGAAAGCGAAAAGCAAGGAAAAAGATACCAAAGGTATTCGGATCGGGTTTAAGACGGGCGAACATGACTGGAACTTGCGCCTTGCACAAGCTGCGGAGTTTATGCAAGCGGGACACAAAGTAAAGGTTGAAATCCGTCTTCGCGGAAGAGAAAACAGACGATTTGATCTTGCGGAAGCCAAACTCAGGAAGTTCATCCAAGACGTCCCGGGAGGAGCAAGGGCGGAAGATACGTTCTCCCGATCACAACACGGGCTAACCGTGTTATTGACGAAAATTAGCTAAGGCTGTAGGATTGAACCTTATGAAGCAAAAAACAAAAAAAGCTGCCGCAAAACGTTTTTTCTTTTCCTCTACTGGGAAAGCGCAGCGTCGTGCTACCGGCCAGGCTCACTTCAACGGACTCGATACAGGCAAGCAGACACGAAGAAAGCACAAAGATAGCGTGATTCACGATGCCGATGCCGGCAGAATCAACCGCCTTATTCCCTACGCATAACACCTCTCTATGTCACGAGCACCACGCAGTATCCCAAAACGAAAACGTCATAAAAAATGGATTAAAAGAGCCAAAGGTTTTCGAGGACGACGCAGCAAGATTTTTAAACTCGCGAAAGAAGCCGTACTCAAAGCGGGTCAGTACGCATTTCGAGATCGACGAAAGAAAAAAACAGTCTTCCGATCTCAGTGGCAAATGCACATTAACGCCGCAGTACGACCCCTTGGAATGACATACTCCACCTTTATCCACGCCATGAGAAAAAACGCAATCGAGCTGGACAGGAAAGTGCTTGCAGAACTGGCGCAACAAGAACCGGAAGTGTTCGCAAAAATCGTAGAAAAGGTCAAGGGCTGATATGAACATAGTGGTAACCGGAGGGGCGGGTTTCATTGGAAGCCATCTCATTGAGCGATTACTGCATCGAGGCGATACCGTAGTATGCGTTGACAACTACTTCACCGGTCAAAAAAAGAATATCGCTCCGTATCTTGAGAACCCAAATTTTACGGCCCTGGAACACGATATCGTCCAGCCGTTGTTTGATATACAGGCGGATCAGATATTTAACCTCGCGTGTCCGGCTTCCCCCATCCATTACCAGTACAACCCCATCAAGACAATCAAAACGTCCACGGTTGGCATGATACACATGCTCGGTCTTGCGAAACGAAACGGAGCACGTTTGTTGCAAGCGTCCACATCCGAAGTGTATGGTGATCCTCACGTACACCCGCAAGTTGAATCCTACTGGGGAAACGTAAATCCAATCGGAATTCGAAGCTGTTACGATGAAGGAAAACGAGTCGCGGAAACACTGTGTATGGATTACCACCGGTCTCACAACCTCCCCATTCGCATCATTCGCATTTTTAATACCTATGGTCCGAGAATGCACCCGCAAGACGGCCGAGTCGTCAGTAACTTCATTATGGAAGCCCTCGACAATAAACCCATTACCATCTACGGGGATGGCACACAAACACGTTCATTTTGTTACGTTGACGATCTCGTGGAAGGCATGATCCGCATGATGGATCACAATGACTTCATCGGACCGGTAAACCTGGGAAATCCCGTTGAACTTTCCATGAATGAGTTGGCGCAACATATCATACGCCTCACGAACAGCTCATCAAAGATAGTATTCAAAGATCTTCCTCAAGACGATCCGAAACAGCGCCAGCCCGATATTTCCCTTGCACAAAGAATGCTCTCATGGACACCTGTAATCGATATGGAAACGGGACTGAAAAAAACAATAGATTACTTTACCGGATACAGTCAGGCCCGGCAGAAATAGTCGTAACTGAACTAACCGCGAGCATGGCCGACGTAGTGGTATCGGTAAGCTCCAGACGCAACGGCGCCGGTGGAAGCATGCAAGGAAGTTCGACAGCCATGCTACCATCCAACATTTCCCCTTCACCTAGATGCACCGTATCATTCTTAGTGATCAAGCGCATACTTACACCGATATTGGACTGCAATGCGGTATCCCATCGAACGGTTACCGGCACTCCGACAAGCATCGGCTCAGAAAACGTAAGCGTGATCGGAGAATATATATCATCCGTGCGAATTCCGAAGCCTCCGATTCGATCAAGGATAAGGCCGATACCAATTAGGAGTACTGCGCTTATGCCTAATGATATATATTGAAACTTTTTCTTCTTCCATTGTGACACGTTATTCATTTGATTTGAGAGCGTTAAATATCGTTCGATACGATTTGTTCGTATCAAGCCACGGCGCATATTTGTTCCAAGGAGAATTCTTTGTCCGCGTAACCGTTTCAAGCGTCCGCATCGACGAATCTTTCGGCATATGGGATGTTTCAAGAAATGCTCCGTTACTGCGATGGACGATATAGAACTCGCGCTTGGTCGTCCACACCACCAGCGTCAGCAGAGCGGGAAACAACAAGAGTACCGCATAAAGACCGAACCCCGTTCCGAGCATGAGATCAAATAACCCGTGTAAAAACCACGGAATGACAAATGCTGGTATCAGATAATCGTTCGCACGAAACATATGAAAAAATCCGCGGGTGAGCAATGCACCCATAATTCCCGCAAAACTGATATGCGCAAGCGTTGAAATAAGAAAACGCAGAAAGAACACGAATACGAGCGTATCAAACTGTTGCTCACCCAACAGACTGGTGAAGTACAGTGTATTTTCAAGCGTTGCAAATCCGAGACCAACCGCTACCCCTAATAACAGTCCGTCGAATACCTGATCCACCTTCTTACTCCTTCTAATCCAATATCGAAGCGCGCCGTACCGAAGCCCCTCCTCGATAAGGGCGATGATTAAAAACGTGGCAATCGCAGGCAATAGGAGATCTTGCACATGAATAATCGGCAATATATTCCCTCCGTAGTAACGCTCCGTTGCAGGAGAAACTATTTGCCATAATTGATGAGCTTTTTGTTCAAGTAAATATGCCGGCCATACAATAAACATCCCAAGCCCAAACGCCATGGCGATTGTTCCCGCAGGAAGACTGCGATTATTGTTTCGTAAGTACCATACCCATAAAAAGAAACCGGCGGGCAAGAGACTTAACAAAAACGCAACAATCGCAATCGAAACGCCAAATGGAAGGATAAGAGGGTCGCTCATACGACTATCAGTATATCACGATGAACGCAAAAGGGAGGATTTGTAGCGATCCGGTGAAAACGCGGGTAATCGTACCGTATGAACGTGAGACAACCCGTTCGATTCGAGTATTGCAGCCACCTGCTCATCTGACGGTTCCTGATCGTATCCGAGCGCCAATATGTCAAACGAAATCTTCTGCAATACTCCGTATGAACGAGCATGCGAATCGCCGAATATGGCTTCATCAACACAGCCGTCGGCAGCGACGATCGACAACCGATCATCCTCATGCAAATATGGCTTCCGCCGCTTTTCCGCGCTCAGTACGGTATCTCTCGCAACCACGACGATCAAATGATCACCCAAGGCTTTTGCCGATGCGAACGCATTCCGATGCCCTTCGTGCAGAGGATCGAACGTACCGAAAAAAAGTACCGACTTCATCGCAACGTTCCAGGAGCAGAAAAGGCGCTGTTTCGTACGGTGAATGTGACCCCTCGTTGCTCCTCCCGCTCCTCGTTCCAACGTGTAATTCTCTCCAATGCATCCTTTTTAATGGTCGGATAATGAACGGGCTCTCCCGAAAAATCGGCAGGCGCCGATACAAAAAGAAATACATACAGCAAACCGGCCGACACAATAAATCCGATAGCGATAATCACAATAATAAGAATCCGATAGCGAACGTAGAACAAATAGTCCAGACGCGATTTCCATATGTGAAGAATATTCATAGCTGTTCTTTTGTAAAAAGTTCTTCTTGCATTAAAATCTCGATTTCCGCACTCAAGGAACTTCCGGTAACCGTTGATACGGATTCGGAACTCGGAACGATTTCCGAAAATGAAGCGACGGATGTCTGTTGCGTCGTATCTATTTTCCAAGAAACGATGCTTAAAATGTACGGAATATGCTCAATATAATGCAAATAGGAAGCAAGCGCTGTTGGGGTACCCGATCCGATAACGCGGATACGAATACTTGAAAAGGATTCCTGCGACACGTCATCCGCAGCAGGAGATGGACTCGGACTCTTACTGTTTTCTTGAACAGTAGGTACCTGCACAGAAACCCCGAACCGCTTTGCGGAGATAGTAATTTCAGAGATCACATCAACAAGCCCGTCGCGCGTGGTGATTGCCGTTCGAATATCATCCATCTGGCTCAACGCGCTCTCCAAGTCTTTTTCAAGAAAATCCGTACGGGAAGCCTGTGCGGGAATATTTTGTAAAATACTATATTTCGTGGCGGTATCAGCCCATAATTCACGGACTTCTCCGTGCGCAACCCATATTCCTACGATAGATATTGATATAACCAGTATGTACAATACCAGCCTAATACTGTGTATCATAAGGAAGAAGATTTTTTATGAAAAATGGTAAATTCAATCGTTGCTTCAGGAGCTCTGGCGAAATTTTGCAATGGCGCTGCGACGCGATCAACCCATTCGAGTTCTTCAAGGGCTTCCTGATATTCGACCACGGCAGATCCGGTGGTTGCACTCCCGGTAATCACAAGTGTCTCGGGCATTTCCACCAGTTCAATGCGAGAAATTCGAATTCCGTTTGGTAACAACGTCACCACATCGTCAATATAGGAAGTCCATGCGATATGCGTGGCAATATGTGCATCCAAACGCGCAATATCTGTATTCAACGCTTCGCTTTGCTCAACGATCGAAACCTGATCTCTGTTCTGCGATGCGATCTGTTCAATATATGAATCCCGTGAAAGCGTAAGCATCATCCAAACGATCCCGTAACTTACAAGCACGATGACACACGATGCCATAACAGCAATAAATAACTTTCG
Source organism: uncultured Candidatus Saccharibacteria bacterium (assembly GCA_964610675.1). Classification (GTDB taxonomy): domain Bacteria; phylum Patescibacteriota; class Andersenbacteria; order UBA10190; family UBA10190; genus HO2-45-11b. The sequence continues at coordinate 1,688 of CAZSWB010000033.1, read as the reverse complement.
CTCTCTGCGTCCGATAATGTTCTCTTTTCGAAACGCAATCGCTTTTGGCGGTAACAGATTGATCTCGTATTTCATAGTGGAATAATGGGACGAATCGCAAGCCCTATGGCCGTACAATAACGAACGGATTCCTGCAAGGAAAGTGGGGGCTTAATGACATGCTTTCCCGAAAGAAGATTCACCCATGGATTTCCACGCTGAATATGCACTTCCGTGAAATATTTCAAAAATACAACATCAAGCCCCGGTAAATTAGAACCTCCGCCCGTGAGAATAATTTCTCGAACCATATGTTTCGGATCAATTCCGTTATAAAATTTCACAATACCGAATATATCCTTTACCAACGCATCAGCAAACATAGAAATCGATTTTTCCACCTTTTCGACAAGTGGTTTTGGCATCGTCTCTAAATTTTCCATAATAATCTTCGTATCGGAAGCGCTTACATCCTGAAGTAACTGTATAACTCCTTGCGTCAGACTCGCAGTAAATCTCGTTGCGCCATAATCGTACACGATGACATTGGTGCTCGTATTCCCGATATCAATGAGCAGAATGCCTTCCTGCTCCTTTCTGTTGCTGGCGATAAGTGCCCTGACAATCGCCTGGCTTTCCAATTCGCATGCGGCAAGATCAAGTCCCATCCCGCTGATAATATCAAAAAGCGGATCAACTACTTTCCGCTGCGCGGCACCCACTTCAACCTCCATATGCCCCTCTTTCACCTTATGATTGTGAGAAGAAGCCGGTTGCCAATCCACATACACATTTTCCAAGCCGAACGGAATATGTTGCGCAATTTCCCATCGAACCGCTTCGCGCACCTCAAAATCATCCATTACGGGTATTTCAATAACGCGAAGAAACGATTGTGTCTCGGGGATGGATGCAACAATACTATCTTTTGTTTTCAGTGAAATGTTACTCGAAGTAAAAGCACCCTTTATTTCTTCCGCCATCTGCTTCTTGTCAGCAACAACACCACTCTTGATAATACCTTTTGGCAATACTCTCATGTGATGCGAGAGAAGTTTTTTATGCGCAACCGAAAGATGCACTACCTTTATCGTTTGATCTGATATATCTATGCCTATCATATGCAAGGTAATATTACTCTATTCTTCTCCATGTTAGAAATTGGTATTCCCCGCTCGTAGGGAAAAACGGAGGTGGATTATACAATAAATTAGGGTCGTACGTCGCAACGCTTTGTTTGTATCCGCTCAAAATCGCACCTTCGGCATTTGACCAAGCCGTAACCGGACTAAGATTACTCCCGATCATGCCGTAGCGCGTTATACTCGTTCGGTATCTAAAGTCTCCGTGAATGTAATGCTTCCTTCCAAATCTTCCGTGTTGCGCGATATACGCGCCATCCATGCGGAGCTCATCAGCCGCGCCGTAGTACGGGATAAGCACATTTCCTTGCGCCATGGCACCAAAGATACGTGTGCCATCATGCACGCCACCGTACGAAATACTCCCATTAATGATCAAATCGGAGTTTGTACTGGGAGTATCCGGAAAGCGCCCGGTTGCAACCGCAACCCGCGTCCGAATATCGCCGTTCACCCAAAGGGTATCTTCCGCGTATATGATGCCGTTTTCAGGTACCGCGGCCGTCATGATCAATTCTTCGGTTGCAATGTCGTGCGAAATCCACTTCCATTTGGTTTCACTAGTAA
>CAZSWB010000032.1:0-7329 GCA_964610675.1 uncultured Candidatus Saccharibacteria bacterium | reverse complement strand
GTGCATACTGTCGTGCCCTCCGCGTAGGACCAAGTTATTCTTCGTACGATTTTCTTGCCTCAATCCTGCCGTCTTTTCCGTGCAAAATTACTTCTGTCTTAGCAGCCGCCGCTTTATTTCGTGCATGTTCGTACGCCTCTGCCTTATTACTGAATATCTGAGCTTTGGAATCCTTGATTCGCTTAACTATCCAACCTTCGTTATGTGTAAAGATATGGAAGCTCTTTTCACCACGCTGAACAGCCTCCGTGTATTCGCGAATTTGCGGGTCGTTTTGGTCCAGTCTTGGCAGATGTATGTATTTAGGCATATTTAACTACTGATTATCTTTATAATATCATCAGGATTATACTTTCTGTTCTCTATATAATCAAGGAGCTCATCTTTTGTATTGAATGTAACTTCAACAAAGGATAGTTTCGGTCTTGCCAACAAAGATTCGGAATAAACGCTCTCATACATCTTAATTTCAATATCCGGATAATTTTTTGCAATCCAGAAAAGAGTTTTTCGAGCGCTGGAATGCTTCCTGTAAAAATGTTCGTCGCTAAATTTTCTGTCACGGGAGAGAAAGGCCGCGTATGCTTCTTTAAAGTCTTGAGGCCAAACTGCGTATACTTTAATTTTCCTTCCGGATTTCTTGATGTTTCTGATTTTAATATCGGCTCCTTTATTTGTTGGAAGAATGCCGTCAAAAATTAAAAAATCTTTATTTTTTAAGTAAGACGCAATAAACTCCGTTTTCCCAGAAGCCGGGCCTCCTGACATTAAAATGACGATTTGGTGTGGTGAAAATTTTAACGCCAGATCAAATCGTTTATCAGCTAATTTTGCCGACACGCTATGAAATTTCTCGGCTTTTTCAGGATCGTATCCAGGGAGTTCTTTTTTAATGTCGTCAGAAGATATAATTGTTGCGGGCATATAATTTTGTTAATCAAATCCAACCTTATTATAACATGTACGAATACCTTGATTACGTTCGTATATCCTATTCCTCATTAATACCCGTTTTGTTCTCGCCATTCATATCCACAACTAGAGAAACGATCAACGACCGCTTACACTATGAGATATGGCATTGGAACAAAATGTGCGCTTCACGGGAATGAACTTACATCGAACCTTTATTCGAGGGACGCTCAACTATCCTTTAGTAACTTGAACTCAGCGCCCACTCCCTACCGATCCAGCACCGTAACTTTTCCGTCCTGTGCATTAAAATATTCTTTCGCAAATTCAAACGCTACTTGCTCCTCAAAATTTTTACAACTGAATATATCGATATATGCCCGGTTCCCTATTTCATCGAGATGAACAGTGATAGTTGATGTTTCAATAAACTGCATTGCCGAAAAGCCCTCTAAACTTTCTTCCGCTGTTCCGAATCGATCGATATAGCAGGGACCGTGCGCTGCCATGCCGATTTTCCGTATCATTTCTGCAACGAAGCTTTCTAACAATTGCGCGCTCGTCAAACGATCATGCGCGCAGCCAGCAAGATTGATATGGGCTGATTTCCCCCAGTTATGCTCGAATTGCAACGGATTACTTTCCATATACGCAGAATACCGCAAATTAACTCGCAAAATCAAGCAAATTCCTCTATACTAGAATCCTTATGAATTCCTTATCGTCAGTGTACAAAGCGTTTAAACCAAGTATCTCAAACCATTGGGTACTTTTGGTGTTGTCACTGATCTTTATGATTGGCGCCGTTCTCTTTGGCGCGTCATTCCCCTTCTTCACTCGCAAGCTCATTGATGAATTTACCGGAGATGTGCCAAACCCGGATATCATGTGGTCTGTCTTTTATATGATGGCATGGATGTATGTCGGAGTGAATGTGTGCTACCGGATATTCGATATCACCCTTACGCTGTTTCAAGCAAGAGTGATGCGAGACCTTACGGTACGCAGCTTTGAAGTACTGCAAAAGCAATCGATGCAATTCTTTGAAAACTCGTTTACCGGCTCGCTCATTACCAGCGCGAAACGATTCGCGAATGCGTTCGACAGTATGAGTGACGTATTCTTCTACCAATTTACGAAAAGTACGGTCACGATGATTGTCATATTTGTTGTTATTTATCAAGAAACGCACCTTTTGGCATTGCTGTTAACCGCTTGGATAGGTGCCTACGGCGGATTCATATTGATCGGAATGCGACTCCAGATACCGCTCTTCAATGCAAGTGCGAACACCGATTCCGAAGTGGGTGCCGTGCTTGCGGATTCGATCAGCAACCACATGACCGTAAAATCATTCGGACAAGAGCGAGGAGAAGAGAAACGCTTTGGGGACGTGACGCAAAAAAGCTACATCGCCCGCCTGAAAGCATGGTTTATGAGCAACGCGTTTTTTGCAGGACAAGGGATACTCATGGCCGTCGCGGAACTGGGATTGCTGTGGTATCTCATCACGGGATGGCAGAACGGTACCGTCTCCACCGGCGACTTCGTATTTTTCCAGGCGTATGTACTTTGGATTATCGAACAAACCTGGAACTTAGGGCCGATGACGCAACGCTTCTTCCACTTCGCGTCCGACGCAAAAGAAATGGCTGACGTATATCGGCAACAGCCTGAAGTACAAGATGCTCCAACGGCACGTCCATTAACGGTAACGCACGGCGATGTTGTGTTTAATAACGTGGCATTCAGCTATGAAAAGCGTGAGGATGAGAACCGTCACACGATTCATAACATATCGCTTTCTATTCCTGCCGGACAGTCTGTTGGATTTGTAGGGCGAAGCGGCGCCGGAAAAAGCACGATCGTAAAACTCTTGCTGCGTTTTTACGACTTGAAAAGCGGGTCCATCTTGATTGACGGACAAGATATTTCCAACGCAACCCAAGAGAGTTTGCGACAACAGATTGCGATCGTGCCGCAGGATCCTCAGATGTTTCACTCTACCCTTCGACACAACATCGCTTTTGCAAGACCGGATGCAACAGACGAAGAAGTAAAAAAAGCCGCGCAGCAATCATACGCATGGGATTTTATCCAAGAGCTTCCCGAAGGAATGAACGCGATCGTCGGAGAACGCGGAGTAAAGCTTTCCGGAGGACAACGTCAGCGTATCGCCATCGCGCGCGCAATTCTGGCGAAATGTCGCATTCTCGTTCTCGATGAAGCCACCAGCGCACTTGATAGCGAAACGGAGAAAATAATACAGAAGGCGACGAAAAACGTTTTGAAAAATCGCACTTCAATTGTCATTGCGCATCGCCTGAGCACTATCATGCAACTAGACCGCATTGTCATTATCCGAAATGGCGAAATCGTTGAAGATGGAACTCACGCTGAACTGCTTGCACTCAAAGGCGAATACGCAGATCTATGGATGCATCAAAGCGGCGGGTACTTAGAGTAACGTAGGCGTATATATGTCCGAGAGCGTAAAATCCAGGTGTTCGAGAGTTGCTTCGTATATCGTATCTCTAAACCGCACGCTATCATCCAAACTAATGCCCAATTAGGATACTGTAGTATCCTAATTACATACTAATTTAGATACAACTTCAAATGCACAAGCTCCATCACCAAATATCTAGCCCTACCCGCCTATTTTTTCCTTCGCCAAGAAAAACGCGAGTACTGTATCAATTCCTTGCAATTGTCCAGACTTAGCCATTTTGAGCGCATCCTCAAACGGCTTCAGCATCACTTCAATATCCTCATTTTCATCAAATTCCTGGTCAGACGTTTTTTCTGCATTTCGAGCAAGATAGATGCGAACGAAATCCCCCCTTGCTTTACCTGGAGTACGTGAGAAATATCCAAGCTCCTCCCATTGAAGAGACGTATATCCCGTCTCTTCGCGCAATTCCCTCTTTGCTGCTTCTAATGGATTTTCACCTTCACCGATCATTCCCGCGGGAAGCTCTGTGGCAATATCCCCTATTCCATGCTTGTACTGCCTCACAAGCGGAACGAGACCATCCGGAGTTATCGCGATCACCATTGCCACATCCTGCGCAACACGGACAAAATACTCAATAACCTGCCCAGGCTTTACTTCAACCGTATCCTTGCGTACTTTGTACCATTTTTCATTGAGCGCCCATTCGGACTGTAATAGCTTCCATTTTTTGATCATAGAAATACAGTACTCTATTTCTCGCTCGCCAAGCGCGCTTTCAGCAAAAAGATTGTATCGGATTTCAGCTTTGCTCGAGCCCAATCTTTTTGCGGCTCTGTCAGAAACTCTCCCAAACCATCAAGAATATGACGATTATCCATGCCTTCTAATTGCACAATACCCTTTTCCATCAGTTCTCGCGCCGGCATTCCGGATCGCTGTTCAATGATTTTCTTGCTTATCGGCCAATGATGATTGAGAAAAAACCACACGTCATACACATCGCGACTTGTCTTCCCTATTCGCTCAACCATTGCCATGATTTTATGTGCAAACATATCTTCTTGAACCATAACCAACACAGAAATACCAAGTACAGTCTGCACGGTATACTGAGATCCGAAATTCCTCCTATTTACTTCTATCTTGATATTATGAGCTCGAGTTTCGTACGAAAGAATCGCGATCAAATTAAATCGCTTGATATGCGCATCAACTACCTTGCCATATTTTGCAGCAATGCCTTGAATCTTTTGGAATACGATATCCTCTTTACTTTCATCCAATAAATCAAAATCCAGATCGACCGAATCGCGGTTCAAGCCATAGAAGAGTAAAGCGGCCGTACCTCCCTTGAATCCCAAATACGGCGCAATCTCGGTATCTGAATAGATATCCTTCAATATTTGAAGCAATATGTTCTTGTGTTTGGCATAATCGAGAGTCATAGCGTTGATTTATAATAATCAAAATATTCTTGTACCTTTTTTTCCATTCTCTTGTTGTGATAGATAGGCAAGAGCGCAAACACCGCATCCCAATTGAGCACATCCAAATGATCAAAGTGATAATCGCGACTTACATAAATTCTATCAAGAAACGCCCGCTCAGGTGTTGCAATTGCCACGCCTTTGACGTGCTCGATACCTGCGGTATTACTTAACACATAGTCTTTCATGCGCACAAATGAAATCTTCTGCCCACCCACTTCGATATCGCGAGTAACGTACGATGCGACAAAAATACTTTCATAGTACTGGAAATTAACCCCCGCACGCGTAAGTACGGTCTCAAAACTTATATATGACGGAGTGTATATTCGAGTCGCCAACTCAAAAGGGTCGTACGCGGCATCTTTTACATAAGTCCCCTGGCGCAAACGAAGCAGTTTTCCCGCCCGCACGTAACTATTAAGCCTGCTTGTAACTCTTTCTGCGCGCCCCTCCTTCCACAGCAACGCAGCATCTTCAGTGACAAAGACGGTTTTAGGTGACCGAAGCAGCATTTCCAGGTATTCTCCCTTTTTTGGTTTATTTTCCATATATTTACTGAAACGTAGTTTTAATATAGGTTCCAGTACAATTATATGCTATTGCAACGAAAAATGCAAGGGCGTAGCCTTGTTCATTGCAAGATGTTGGCACACGGCGTTGGTCTGCAATGAATTCCCTTCCAAATACCTTACCCGGGGGAAGCTCGATACACATTGCAATCGGTAGCCATACATCAATATGTGTAATGGAAAGGCGATATTTTCACCTTTCCATTACACAAAGAACTAAAGATACTCAAACGGCACGCTCCTCTATATGAGCTGGAATGTATATGAAACTGGGTATTATATAGCCTCAAATGATATATTGCGCCCCATAAACTCGCCAACATTCCTCGAAACTTGCTCTGGATCTCCCGTGGTTACATAGATGCGCTCCCCTGTCTTTTCAATACGCGAATCAATTTCCGGATGCCGCTTTAAATAGTCTTTCAAACTTTTTGCCACAATGCTTGGCTGATGAAAAAGCTTGGTTCCCGGCGGAAGCGCCTCCGCAATACGATCGGCAACCAACTCATAATGAGTGCACCCAAGCAGAACCGCATCCACACTTCCCCGCCCAAGCAGGTCTTGAACACATGCGTTCACTTCTCGAACAACTTCCGTGTTCCCACTGCCCAACGATTCAATCTTTCCCGCCAAGCTTTTACACGCTACTTCAGCTACTGTAATATTCGGGTTTCGTTTTTGAATTTCGAATTCGTACGTGTGAGATTGCACGGTCCGTTCCGTCGCAAGCACCCCCACCCGCTGAAAATCCGCCTCCGTTATCTGCTCAATCGTGGGAACAACAATGCCCAAAAGTCTCTTCGTCGACCATGCATGAGGCAGCCAGGTTTGTTGTAATGTGCGCAACGCAACGGCGGATGCCGTGTTGCAGCCCAAAATAACCAGAGCGCAGCCGCGCCGAAACAACTCGTCAGCTCCCTGCTTTGTATATTCGAAAATCTCTTCGGGACTTTTGCTTCCGTAGGGCGCACGGGCATTGTCTCCGAAGTATATGAACGAGTGTTCCGGAAACTGCTCGATGAGCTCGCGGAATATGGTGAGCCCCCCGTATCCGGAATCAAATACACCGATCATTTTGCCCCGTAGAATTGTTCTGCATCGCCTTTGAGTGGGCGCCACCAAGATTCGTTTGCTTTGTACCACTCTACTGTTTCTTTTAGCCATTCTTCCATGCTATGTTGTGGCTTCCATCCAAGCTGTGTATGTATCTTCTCCCAATTAACCGCGTATCTGCGGTCATGTCCTGGACGGTCGTTTACGTAGGTTATTTTATCTTCCGACATTCCAAGGCACTCAAGCACCATGAGCGCAATATCCTTGTTAGACACGTCAGCCGTCATACCGCCCACCAAATAGGTTTCTCCGTTTTTTCCGCCGGTCAGGACAGCCTCAACTGCACGGCAGTGATCCTTCACAAATAACCAGTCTCGAACATATAGCCCGTCTCCGTAGATTTTAATAACTCCGCCATCCAACAGATCCGTAATCATACGAGGAATGAATTTTTCCGGATGTTGGTAGGGTCCAAAGTTATTCGAGCAATTCGTAATTGTCACGGGCAAGCCATATGTCTCGTGGTACGCTCGCACCAGATGGTCGGAGGACGCCTTTGATGCAGCATATGGGCTATTTGGCATATATGCAGTACTTTCTGAAAACCTTTCTGAAGACCCTAATTCTAATGAGCCGAATACTTCGTCCGTTGAAATATGATGGAACGGTTTTTTGTACTTGCGGGCAGCCTCAAGAAGCATAAAGGTTCCCTTGATATTCGTTTCCACAAATGCCTGTGGACCTAAAATAGACCGGTCTACGTGAGTTTCCGCCGCAAAATGTACGATCTTGTCACACGCTCCTACCAACTCATCAACAAGGGTTTCGTCTAAAATATTCCCATGAA
>CAZSWB010000031.1:6631-7564 GCA_964610675.1 uncultured Candidatus Saccharibacteria bacterium | reverse complement strand
ACCATATTTTGGTGCAAAATAAAGGAATTTTCGCAAAAACTCGCTTCCTTCCGGCGAATTTGACGATACGCATTCCCTTGTGTTAAATGTTTTTTTATTTATACTGGCAACGCTATGACAGATTTATTTGCAAAACCATCTATTCCAGTTCCGCAGGACGGGGAATACAGCGCCAAGGATATTGAGGTTCTGGAGGGGCTTGAGCCTGTCCGGCGCCGTCCTGGCATGTATATCGGCGGAACGGATGAAAACGCGCTGCACCATCTGGTCAGTGAAGTGTTTGATAATGCCATGGATGAGGCGGTGGCAGGCTTTGCCAATCGCATCGAGATGGAGCTTGCCGCTGACGGCAGCATCACTATCCGTGATAATGGTCGGGGTATCCCTGTTGATCCGCATCCAAAATTTCCGGATAAGTCGGCGCTTGAAGTCATCCTGACAACGCTGCATTCTGGCGGAAAATTCAATAATAACGTCTATCAAACTTCCGGTGGGTTGCATGGGGTGGGGATTTCTGTAGTCAATGCCTTATCCGATACCCTTGAAATAGAGGTGGCGAGAGACCGCCAACTGTGGCGGCAATCCTATAGCCGTGGCAATGCGCTTGGGCCGCTTACCCAGGTAGGAAACGTACAGAACAGGCGGGGAACGTCTATCCGGTTTCATCCGGATCCGGAAATATTCGGCACCGATATCTATTTTAAGCCCAAACGCCTGTTCCAGTTTGCGAAATCAAAAGCCTACCTGTATCGCGGGGTGGAAATACGCTGGACGTGCGACCCGGTGCTTATTGCCAATAGCAGCGAAGTTCCCGCAAGCGCCGTTATCCATTTCCCTAACGGCCTTAAGGATTATCTTTCGAGTTACCTGGCACAAAATGATTCGGTGACAACCGAACCGCCCACGATGGCGCGGCGCTCGAGTACCAAAACT
>CAZSWB010000031.1:0-6621 GCA_964610675.1 uncultured Candidatus Saccharibacteria bacterium | reverse complement strand
CGCCCGGGTGGAGTGGGCGGTAGGCTGGTCTATCGCGCAGGAAGGGTTCGTACAATCCTACTGTAATACGATTGTCACGCCGCAAGGGGGAACGCATGAGGCTGGTTTCCGTAACGCGTTGCTTAAGGGGCTGCGTAATTATGGCGAACTGACCAATAATAAAAAAGCGGCGCAGATTACCGGGGATGACGTCTTAAACGGCGCATGCACGATTCTTTCGGTATTTATTCCGAATCCACAGTTCCAGGGGCAAACCAAGGAAAAGCTGGTAAATAGCGAGGTAAGCCGCCTGGTGGAGAATGCTATCCGCGACCATTTTGACCAGTGGCTTAGCGGCAATAAGCAATTGGCAGATGCGATCCTTAATTATATAATTGAACGTGCCGAAGAACGGTTAAGCAGAAAAGCACAACAAGAGGTAAACCGGAAATCGCCTACGCAGCGTTAGCGGTTGCCGGGAAAGCTGGCGGATTGTTCCGAAAAAGATCCTGCGAAAAGTGAAATTTACATTGTAGAGGGAGACAGCGCAGGAGGTTGTTTTTCACCGGAAACGGAAGTTGCCTTGGCGTCGGGTGATAAAAAAACAATGAAAGAATTAGCAGAAGACTGGAAAAACGGAATTCATCATTTTGGGTATGCGAGTAACGAACAAGGGGACATTAGAATTGTGCCTCTTGAAGAGCCGAGGCTGACGAAGCGTGACGCTGAATTGGTTGCAGTAGAGCTTGATAACGGGGAAAAAATCCGCTGTACACCCGATCATCTATTCCGATTGCGTGACGGATCATATGTGAAAGCGGAGCAATTGCAAGCTGGTCAAAGCTTAATGCCTCTTGATATGGAAAAAAGTGAAAATTCAGCGGAGAGCAAAGAAGCTGCAAAGAACGTGAACTGCAAAGTAGTAGCTGTTCGAAAGTTAGAGGAGCGGACAGACGTTTACGATTTAACGGTGGAAAAATATCATAATTTCGCTTTGGGCGCAGGTGTGTTTGTGCACAACAGCGCAAAAAATGGTCGAGACCGTAAATTCCAAGCTATTTTGCCGCTCCGAGGAAAAATCTTGAACGTAGAACGAGCACGACTTGATAAGATGTTGGTGAACAATGAAATTAAAGCTTTGATTATTGCGATGGGTGCGGGAATCGGAGAAGGTATGGACGTTTCCAAGCTTCGGTACCACCGGATTATAATCGCAACCGATGCAGACGTAGACGGATCGCATATTCGAACATTGCTTCTGACATTCTTCTTCCGCTATTTCCAGCCAATGATAGAAGGGGGATATGTATACATTGCACAGCCGCCGCTGTACAAGATTGAAAAAGGAAAAGAAAAGCATTATGTCTTCACCGATCAGGAAAAAGAAGCTGTGCTGAAAAAATTCGGGGTAAAAGACGAATCTGAAATAGCGGGGGAAATCAAAATTCAGCGGTATAAAGGTCTTGGAGAAATGAACCCGAGCGAGCTCTGGGAAACGACTATGGATCCTGCAAACAGGGTATTAAAGCAAGTGACCGTAAACGATCTGGAGGAGGCGAACCGCATGTTCGACGTGCTCATGGGAAGTGACGTTGCTCCAAGGAAAAAATGGATTCAGACACACGCAAAAGCCGTTGAAAACTTGGATATCTAAGGGGCAGTTGCATTTTTAATGCGAAAGAGTATTATAGATGTATAACGGCCCGTAGGGGCTGTTTTAAGAACAAGAAAAACATCATATGGCAAAATCGTTTAATCTTTCGTTTATTAAAGAAGTTCGAGAAGAGCTCGCAAAAGTTTCCTGGCCTTCACGCGAAACAACGATTCGATATACGATCATCGTAATCATTGGGTGTCTCATTACTGGAGCAATCGCCGGAGGAATGGATTACGTTTTGTCGCTCGTATTTAAAACCTTTATTTTCTAATATTTTTTGTTTCCATGGAGGAAAAAGAACAATTAGTTGATGGACGATCATGGTATGTACTGCATACCTATTCCGGCTATGAAGATAACGTCGCTCGCAATCTGCGCCAGCGCACGGAGTCAATGGGCATGGAAGACAAAATCTTCCAAATTATCGTTCCTCGCGAAAAAAAGATTCGCGTAAAAAACGGTAAGCGCCGCACTATTGAAGAGCGTCTGTTTCCGGGGTATGTACTTGTTGAAATGATTGTAACGGAAGACTCATGGTATGTTGTCCGGAATACACCGAACGTGACCGGCTTCGTGGGTTCCGGAACTACTCCGACGCCCGTATCAAAATCGGAAATAGATCACTTGCTCTCGCGCATGGGCGATGAAGAGCCGAAGTACAAGATCGATGTCATGGAAGGGGATTCTGTTCGCATTATGGATGGTCCGTTTAAAGAATTCGAAGGAAAGATCTCCGATGTGAATGATGCGAAGGGTACCGTGAAAGTATTGGTAAATGTATTCGGTCGCGAAACACCGGTAGAGTTAGACTTTTTACAAGTAAAGAAGGAGGGGTAATATCACTTCTATGAAACAAATTATCACAACACTTAAAATACAAATTCCCGGCGCGATGGCAACGCCTGCACCTCCGGTAGGAACAGCGCTTGGTCCTCATGGAGTGAACCTGCAAGACTTTGTTACGCGGTTCAATGACATGACTAAAGATATGCGCGGTGATGTTATCCCCGTCGAGGTTACTATTTATGCGGACCGATCAATGGACTTAAAGCTGAAAACTCCTCCTGCGGCGGAATTGCTCAAGAAAGCGGCGGGGGTAACGAGCGGATCCAAAACGCCCAACACGGTAAAAATAGGGAAAGTGACAAAAGCGCAGGTACGGGAAATCGCCGAAAAGAAGATGGTTGACGTATCCGCGCGCGATGTAGATTCCGCAGTGAAAATTATCGAAGGAACAGCGCGATCAATGGGAATAACAGTTGAATAACCTATGAGAAGCAAATCCTACAAACAAATTAAAGAAAAGATCGGTCAGGAACAAATGGACCTTACTGCCGCAATTGAATTTTTGAAAGAAAACGCACGAGCTAAGTTTGACGAAACGGTTGAGCTGCATGTGGTTTTAGGTGTAGACGCAAGCAAGTCTGAGCAGAACGTGCGTGGGAGTCTTGTACTTCCGGCAGGAACACCGAAGCAAAAACGGGTGGCGGTATTTACAAGCGATCAGGAAAAGCAGGACGAGGCAAAGAAAGCTGGCGCATCGTTGGTTGGAGGAGATACGTTGATTGCCGATATTGAAAAAAACGGGATTTCGGATATCGATATCGTTATTGCGACTCCGGAAATGATGAGCAAGATTGCGAAGATCGCAAAGGTACTTGGACCAAAAGGCCTGATGCCGAATCCTAAAACCGGTACGGTAACTCCAGATATTAAAAAAGCGGTGGCGGAACTTGCAGCGGGGAAAGTCTCATTCAAAATGGATAACCAGGGGAATGTGCATGTTGCTATCGCGAAAGCAAGCTGGGATACTGCGAAAACGGAACAGAATGCACGCGCATTTATGGATGCTCTGCGCACGGTTCGTCCGGCAACGCAACGCGGAGAATTTATCCGCAAGATCGTCTTAAAGACAAGCATGAGTCCCGCGATTACTATTACGGTATAACAAGATGCTCATTAGTTTCGACGGTTTGGATTCATCCGGGAAAGCGACACAGGCCCGCTTGCTCACAGAGCATCTTACAAGCTTCGGCTTTCAAGCCGTGAAGTTCCAGTCTCCGGATTATGAAACGCAGTCCGGGAGAGAGCTGAAGCTTCGATTTCAGAACAAGTTGGGCAATTGGCAAGAAACCCCATGGCAAGAAAAGATGGGGTATTTTGCTGCCAATAGAATGGAGCATCGTGACGAGGTGGTGCGCAGTATAGATCGAGGTGATATCGTGATCTATGACCGGTATGTGCCGAGCAGCATCGCCTTTATTACCGTCGAGGCGGGTATGGGAAATATGCATGATGCGCTTCGCAGAGATGTGCGAAGGGCTGTGGAGGCTCTTGAGTACGAAAAAAATACTATGCCAAAAGAAGATGTTTCTATTTTTTTTGATATTCCTCCTACGGTTGCAATCGATTTGTTGAAAAAAAGAAAGGGCGATACCGGGGATGACGATGAGTATACGGACTATCTTTCGGTGCAGGAAGCGCTGCATCAAGAATATGTGCGCATGGTAGAAGAACAACCGGAGCACATGCTTCGCATTGCTTGTATGGATGGAGATCGGTTACGGAGTATTGATGAAGTAAGTGCGCTCGTACGAGAAACGTTGAGAAAGAAATTTCCTCAAACTGCAATACCTGATACCATACATCCATGAAAAAACGAAGCGCGAAACACCCGTTTATCGTACTGGAAGCGTTGGACGCGGGGGGTAGTCAAACGCAGACTGACTTGCTCTGCGCCCGACTGAAAAAAGAGGGGTATACTCCTCACCAGTATCATTTTCCGCAAGAGGATACGGCAACAGGCAGACTTATTTACGATAAGTTTTTACTTTACAACAATAAATTTCCGTTCAGCAAGCGGGAGCAGGCCTTGCTTTATATCCAAGATTTTTTTTCAAAATGCGAAGAATTTTGGTCTGTCATACAGCCCGAAAAGCAAAGCACCAAAAGGGATGTGGTGGTATCTGACCGGTACGTCACCAGTACGATGGCATACCAAACAGCCGGGCTTATGGGTGACGCACGGAAAAAAATGCTTGATTGGATTACCTGGCTTAGCTATAAAGGGACGCCGACTCTTCCTAAGCCGGATCTGGTGTTGTTTTTAGATACTCCGGTAGATGTTTCGTTAGAGCGATTGAAGGGTAAGAAAAAGGATTTCTATGAAAATCGTGAGAAGCTGACCATGATTAGAAACAGCTATGCCAAGCTGGCTCAAGAACAAAAATGGGCCGTATTTCAAAGCGTGAATGAGAAGGGGGAGCAACGCACTCGCGAAGAACTTCATGAAGAAATTTGGGGCGTGGTTAAAAAGAAGTTACAATTATTGGTATGATCGACAAGCTTGTAGTGCTGGATCGTGATGGGCTCCTGAATGTAGACGTAGGATATACGTATCGAGTAGAGGACTTGCAACTTGCTCCCGGAGTTATTGAAGGGCTCACGCTTCTGAAAGGTCTTGAGTTTCAATTTGCAATTGCGACAGGGCAATCAGGGATTGGGAAAGGGAAGTACACGCAAGAAGACATGCATGCGTTTAACAACTGGTTACGCGAAGATCTTGCACAGCACGATATCACTATTGATGCAGTCGTTTTTTGCCCTCACGATAAAGGGGAAGGGTGTGCGTGCAGAAAGCCGGGCATTGGCATGCTTGAGCAATTGGAGACGCTCCTCGGTGAAATTAACTGGTCTGACGCATGGGGAATCGGTGATAAGCCGGCGGATGCAAAAATGATTTTGACGATGGGAGGCTCTTCCGTGCTTGTCGAGAGCGGAGAGCATAACAATTCTGCGGGGAAGAAATATTGGGATGAAGAGCCCGAGCTCTTGGCTGAAGTATTACAAAATCCTAAAAATATCGTGGCACACGACCTTGGAGATGCCGCTACATTGATTCAACAGAAGCTTTCTGGGCTGATTTAAGAACGAGTCAGCACGAGATGGCTCGCGGAAGAGGAACAATACTTTGCGCTTTTACCGTGACAACTTATTTTAAGAGTAGTACTACCGTCCACTGCTCCCGAACCCTTTTTCTCCTCGCTCCGAAACTTCAAGATTTTCCACTTCGGAAATTTCCGTAGGTTCAAACCGTTGTACGATACATTGCACTATTTTATCACCCGATTGTATTTCAAACGGCTCAGCTGTTGCATTGTGTAATACCACTTTCCATTCACCCCTATACCCGCTGTCGATGACGCCCGCGAAGCGATGAATCCCTTTTGAACCCAATCCGGAGCGATCCCACAACAAGCCCACGTATCCTTCCGGAAACGCGCATGCGATGCCGGTGCTGAATAGGTGCCTCTCTCCGGGCTGCAAGGTGAATGATTCGTTTGTATATATGTCTATTCCCGCATCCGTTGCATTCGCCTTGGTAGGGAGAGTCGCATCGGAAGAAAGTTTTTGAACGCGAAAAGAAATCATAGGTCTTCGTCGGCAATGTCGGATTCTTTTGCAGCTGCTTGACCGTGATACTTGGCTCGCGGGTTGAGGCTGTACGGTCTGTCAGCTGGGGAAGAGAGCGGCTCGAATACGAGTTGGCAGATGCGCATCTTCGGGTACAGTACAATCGGCATCATTCCGATATTGGAAACTTCCATCGTGATTGACCCCTTAAAGCCCGCATCGATATGTCCTGCCGTAGAGTGAATGACAAGTCCGAGACGTCCGAGGCTGCTTCTTCCGTCGATACGCGCGCAGATGTGCGAAGGCAATTCCACCCATTCGAGAATGGACGCAAGTACGAATTCGCCCGGTTGAATGATGTACGGCTCTTTTTTAGTAATGACAACTTCTTCCGTCATGTTTTGTGTCGTATCTGAGTTGAGCGGATCGATATACGGAAACTTGCGATGCTTGAACGCGCGAAGGCGCTGTCGCCGGACGTCGTCATGCTCGTGCATCACGACAACAATGTGTTGGATATGCGCACGCCCACATACTGGACGTCGGTTGCAGAAAATCGAGTGCGGAAGTCG
>CAZSWB010000030.1:0-7619 GCA_964610675.1 uncultured Candidatus Saccharibacteria bacterium | reverse complement strand
GCGTGCCTTCAATGGCATCGAGGGTGACCATGTCGCCATCCTTCAGAAGCGCAACCTGTTGCGTGAGCGGCTTGAGCGTGGTGGGTATAACACCGGTATATTTTGGAACTTGCAACACGCGGGCAAATGTGGATATTGCCGCATCCAAATCACTTGTTAATTCAAGGGCGGTCAGGAGCGCATTGCGAAGCGTATGTCCTTGAAAATCGCCGTTTTCAAATCGATATTCCAAAGCACGCAAGAATTCATCTCCTCGCACATCTCCACGGAGGCCGCTCAATGCTAATAAGCATCGTGTGAGATCGCCCATTGCGCCAACTTCATACTGCTCCCGTAAACGACCCGTAGAACCGCCGTCATCGGCCATATGCACCAAGGCATGAAGCGATTGTATATTTCCATCGGAAAACAGCGGTAATAGGGCAGACAAGAGACGTGAAGTCCCGTTTCCACCACCCAATACAACAACTTTTTTCATGTACTCAAGCGTACACTGATCACCCTATTTCTGCCAGATTCTTTCTTTATGAGCTATGCCGCTCACGAGCTGCATGGAGGCCATGCCAAACCCGAAAAACATAAAAGCTGTTTGCTTCTTCTCCGCGCTCTCTGAGGAAGGGTGAGTGGATACGATGCGGTGAGTAACTTCTCCTTCCTCGTCGAGATTCGACCATGGTAAGGCACTGGGAACAGCAGTCGCAGCCAATACTCGGGGATTACTAGTTGATTGCGTCTTCGTCACTTTCGTCGTCGACTTTTTCACTGCTTTCGGCTTCGGAGTTGGTGACACCTTCTGTTGGACATATATGGTGTTCTCTTCTCCCGGAGTGACTGTTTCGCTCCATTCAAATAACCCATCAGTATTTTTATTATAGGACAGACTTCCAACTCCTTTTGCATCGTAATGAACGGATGAAATAATTTTTCCATTTGGGTCGATGAGTCGCACAGTGTCTTCATCATTGTTTAATGCGATCTTCGTTTTTGCACGAAAGAACACAAGAATTTTTCCTGGCGCGATAACATCCGCCTCTGAAAATCTATAAGGAGAACTGCCACCCTCTGCATCGTCCAACGTCCACCCAATAAGGCGTATAGCTGAGGAATCTTCGCTTTTTAGTTCAATAAACTCCAATTCAGTATCTGAGCCATCTGGATTGGGAATAAATTCATTAATGAATATTTTTGAGGAAAAATCATACGAAATCACGCCTTCACTTTCTTCTTCTTTCTCAGCTTTTGGTTTTGGTGTCGGACTGCTTGGAAGTGTAAAAATATTTGCAGCATTCGGAGTCAGTGTTGAACTTTTTTCAATTTTTTCACCATCGGTACGGTTGTGAGAGGACCCCTGAACCGTATCCGAATATGACACATCTCGAAGGGTTACACCATCCGGTTGGATGAGACGTACGTGATCAATATCATTGTTCAATGCAATTTTTGTCTGAGGCCTGTAAAAAACAATCAGGCCTTTTCCGGGAATCATCGTCCCGTCCGGAATTGTGAAAGGTGAGCTCCCCGCATCTGCCACATCATCAAGCAGCCAATCGGTAAGGTCGATTTCATCGTTCGAATCGTTATACAGCTCAATATACTCGCCTACAGCGTCATCCCCTATTGGATTTGGGAGAAATTCGTTTATGTAAATAAGATTGGAGTATTCGATAGGAGTGGGAATTGGTGTGGGTTCAGCAGATGGCGACGGAGACGGGATATCGGATGGTGATGGCTCTACACTTACCGTTGGCTCGGGTGTAGGGCTTGGAGGAACGATGTTTGCGGCGTTAGGTGTAGTATTCTCGCTTTGCTCAAATACTCCTTGTTCCATTCGATTGTATGAGTACCCTTCTTTACTCCCGCTATACACCGCCTCATCCTGTATAACACTAGTTAAATCAAGCAAACGTATCAGACGATCCCCCGTATTCGCCAACATGCTGCCCGTTTCCGCGCTATACAACACAAGATATCCATCCGCCGGTATGAGCGTATCGGCAGGAAGCACGTATGTTTTCCCCGAGCCGTTCTCAAGCGTCCACCCCGATATATCTCCTTCCGTATCCGATGCATTGTACAACTCGATAAACTCCAATTCGTCATCATCTCCTACGGGATTCGGCAAAAACTCGTTTATGTATATGAAGGAATCATCTATCTCCTCGCTTTCTTCTCCGTCCGCCATATGTCCGAAACCAAACAAGAAAAGCGCAATAACAAGGAGAAGTGCCATAGCTATACCTTGCGTAAATGGTCTACGGCGGTATATCCGCCAAAAAGAGCTACGAAGAGAATAACAAAGGATTGACCGGGCATCCCGGCAAAAAGCCATAATATGCCCATGCCTTGCATCACGCTCGTAAGCTTTCCTTTCCAGCCGCTGGAAACAAACGCATCTCCCTTCCTTCTCATGGTCAGAACGGGATGAAGTCCAATATCCTTTACGAATAAAAAGATAGCAGCAGGCGGGATATATTGAAATCGAATAAGCGCAACAGCCGTTCCCGCCAACACAATACGATCCACCGCCTTATCAAGCTGCGAACCAAATACGCTTTCTTGTCCCAGATAGCGAGCAATCGGTCCATCGATAGCGTCTAACCCCCACGCAAGAAGAAAAAATACGACTGCGACTTTGGGGCGATCTAATGCCAACGCTCCAATACATACGGCAAAAAAAATAAATCTGGACGCGGTGAGGCTATTTGCCCATGTGATCATACCCGGCATTCGTCACTTCCCGACCGCGAGGAGTCCGCGCAAGAAACCCGCATTGGATGAGAAAGGGTTCTATCACGTCCTCGATAGTCTGATCCTCTTCCGCGCACACCATCGCAAGCGTCTGAAGTCCTACGGGCCCTCCTTGGAACGTATCTATAATCGTGGACAGAACCAACCTATCCGACGCATCAAGCCCCTTCGGATCAACATTCAACAGCGAAAGAGTTTGCTGGACGATATCCGCCGAGATGCGCGGATGATTTCCCACTTGAGCAACATCACGCACTCTTTTTAATAGGCGATTTCCGATTCTTGGTGTTTTTCTGCATCGCTGTGCGATTTCCTCGAGCGCATCTTCCTCTATTTCCAGGTTTAAGAGCTGCGCGGATCGAGACAAGATAGTTTTCATTTCTTCGGTATCGTAAAACTCCAATCGGTACGTCATCCCGAAACGATCACGCAACGGAGCCCCTAACATACCGACACGCGTCGTAGCGCCAATCAGCGTGAACGGAGGAAGATCGATTCGCAGCGTTTTTGCCCCCGGTCCCTGCCCTACGACCAAATCAAGCGCATAGCTTTCCATAGCGGGATACAGCACCTCTTCAATCGACTTATGCAACCGATGGATTTCATCAATAAACAACACATCACCCTCCTTCAAATTCGTAAGAATTGCGGCAAGATCCGCGACTTTCGTGAGAATTGGTCCGGATGTCACGCGTATATTGGAAGATAGCTCTCGCGCAATAATGTATGCCAAGCTCGTCTTCCCGAGGCCGGGAGGGCCGGCAAGCAGCACGTGCTCAAGGCTATCCCCTCGCTGCTTTGCGGCTTCCAAAAATACATGCAGGCTCTTCTTCACGTGGGGTTGGCCAGTGAAATCCCGTAACAGCTTCGGTCTGAGGGTAAAATCAAGTGTTTCATCCTCCCCCGATGCAACGGGCGCAACAATGCTCGTTTTCGCCTCTTCAATGGCCATACGTATAATTCTTGCATATTTTCCACATCTGCGCTAGGATATAAGGTTCTCTTCCAAGTAACTGTAGACATTGCTTTTGTGGGGTCTGTGTCCAGATCGGGTTGTTGTGGTTTAGTCGCAAGACAAAACGGCGCTTCTCCTCGACACTTATCCTTCTCATGTCTACAGCTACTTGTACGAGATTGTGGTATCGTATCCCCATGGAAATGAAAAAAATACTTCCGATGAGTATCGCTGCGATCTTCCTTTTTTCGCCTGGTTTTCCATATATCCAGAAACTGAATCCAAACCCTCAAGATGCTCCGGATGTTCCTTTTCATACTCCCATATACCGTGAAGGGAAGTCCCTCCCCAAGGATATCTTTGAATCGCTCACTGTTGGGCCCGAAGATGGAATCATCCTCATTCATGCAATGGTAACTATTCATCCATCCGGCAGTCTCACCATCAAACCGGGTACAACTGTTGCAGTAGACGAATACGGAGGCATCCGCGTACTTGGCAACCTGGAAGCAAAAGGAACGAAACAAAGACCTATTCTCTTTACCTCCAACGAATTAAATGAAAAAAATCGCAACTGGAGCGGAATTTTGTATGAACAGTCCGGACTTGGAGTAATAGAATACGCAACATTTCATTACGCCTCGCCTTCCATGAGCTGCTCTGTCTCTCAACAGGTTTCCCTACAGAACAACACGTACACATTGGGAAACCTTGACCACTATGGTCCTTGTTAGGTATATAATACAACTATGATCATTTTAGGATTGGACCCGGGCATCGCCCGAACAGGATACGGCGTAGTAGACACGTCGCAAACCCATCAATTTGTTCGATGTGGTTGTATTACCACTCCAAAAACAGACTCGCTCGAAACTAGGCTCGCAAGCGTTGCGTTGGACCTCACGCAGATCATACGAGAAAACAGACCGGATATGGCGGTTGTGGAGGAAATATTTTTTGGTGCAAATGCAAAAACGGCAATTACGACGGCACATGTACGAGGTGTTATCGTTTACATACTCGCGATACACAGCATCCCGATACAGGCTCTCACGCCACTGCAAATCAAATCAAGACTGACAGGATACGGAGCCGCATCAAAAGAACAAATGCAACATGCGATTAAACAACAACTGCGCCTTACCAACATCCCGCGCCCGGATGATGCGGCAGACGCACTCGCCGCAGCATTATCAGCGATATAATCTTTTTTTCTATGAAATTATTGCAATTTGTATACACATGCGCCTTTATCGGAATGCTATGCGGATTGTCCCCTCTCATCGCCCGGGCTCAAGACACCGAACCCACGCTTCGGGTTCGAATTGCGGAAAGCATTTCGCAATCATTCATTGAAAAATCGAATGATTTTTCCGTTGGCGAATATGTTCTACCGGAAGGATCGGAAATACGTGACATTGTCTGGAATTTTGGTGATGGTACGCGCATTACCGGGGAAACGGTGAGCCATGCCTACAAAAATCCCGGAACATACACTATACGCGTGTCTTTAATTATTGAGAATGGTGAAATTACGGAAGACAGTATGCAAATTCGCATTTTTGAACATGTCTCCATGCTCGTCGTTGACAATATGTTTCCGGAACAACAAATTGAAGCAATTAAACAACAAGCGGCAAGGCAGCAGCTGCTTCTTGAAGTAATTCAAGCTAAAATTAACGGACCAGAGGCAGTACTGGAGGAAGAGCTGGTAAATCAGCTCCTCGATTCCAGAGATGCGATCCGAAAAGCGGATACCATAATCATGCAAACGTCCGGGAGCGTCGGGGTTAATGTGTTATCAAAAATTGCGCAACATATTAAGCAAGGAATGCAAGACAAAGGTGTCGTTATATTAACAGATACTCCGTTTGGCGTACTCGCTCCTTCCGCACAGCTGGCATTCAATCAACTCAAACCAAACTACATTCTCCTTGCAAAACCCGCTGCGCTCGATACGCTCTTAGAGCCCTTAACGGCGGAGGAAGCAAAACAAACGATCATCGCCTCCCCTGCGGGCCATCAGCTGTTGGGAGAATTTAGCGCCCGAACCATTAAAGATATCGGTCCCACGAACTTCATGTCATTCGGTATTAACTACCTTATAAACAAAGGGGTTCCCATCAACAGCATCTCCCTTATCCTCATGCTCCCCGTTATTGCAACCATCCTTTCTTTCTCAAGGCAAGTAATCGGAATGAAAGCGTTTGGACTCGTTACGCCGGCCATGACGACGCTGAGTTTTCTGGTAATGGGGCTCCCGTACGGTCTCGTTATTTTCTTCAGCATCCTAATTTCCGGCACCCTTACGCGTATGGGCTTAAAAAAGCTCCACTTGCTGTATCTTCCTCGAATGGCGCTGGTGCTGACAGGGGTAAGTCTTGCCATATTATTAGTATTCGGACTTGGAATAGCGACGGACAACACCGCACTTGCCTCTTTTTCCATTTTTCCCATTTTAATACTCACACTACTCGCCGAAGAATTCATAGCACTACAATTTAAATCGGGAGCAAAAAAAGCTCTTACGGTAACCGCTTGGACGCTCGCACTTTCGATCGGATGCTATTTCATTGTAAGTTGGCAAATCGTTCGAACACTATTTGTGTCATATCCGGAAATCGTGCTTCTTGCGATTCCGATTAACATTCTTCTTGGAAAATGGACTGGGCTCCGACTTACTGAATATATCCGCTTTAGAAGACTTTTGAGCCACATTCAATAATGAAACAGTGGAAGGACATCTTGGGAATGAACGCCCGTATGATCAACTATATTACCAAGGCGAATCCGCCTGAGGCTATTCGTGTTGCAAATAACAAACTTGCGACGAAAAAAGCATTGCAAAAAAACGGTATTGCAACCCCCCGACTCTTTGCCGTAATCCGCAATAGAGTAGAACTTAAGAATTTTCGATGGACCAAACTTCCCTCTTCATTCGTATTAAAGCCAACATCTTCATCGGGAGGAGGGGGAATAGTCGTCATATTTGGCAGAAATAAAAAGGGAAATTGGGTAAAGGCCGATAAAAGCGAGATATTCATACCGGAGCTACGCGGGCATATTCTTGATATTCTTGATGGTAATTTTTCAAAAGGAAATGTCCCGGACACTTCTTTCTTTGAGCAACGGGTTAAAATACATACCGATCTCAAGCCGTATTCCGTAAAAGGAATCCCGGATGTTCGTATTATCACCTACAACCAAGTGCCCGTCATTGCAATGCTTCGCCTTTCCACTGAAGAGTCCGGTGGGCGAGCAAATTTACATATGGGTGGTATTGGCGTTGGAATAGATCTTGCAACAGGGGTAACCACAACCGCAATCCAGCATGGTCAGCTCATTGATATACTCCCCCATAACCGTTTACCTCTTGCAGGTATCCTTATTCCGCATTGGGACGAGATTCTGCTCTTGGCATGTCGCGCTTCCGCTGCATGCGGACTGCAGTATGCCGGTGTGGATATCGCGATCGATAGAGAGGATGGTCCACTGATATTGGAGTTAAATGCCCGACCGGGTCTGGATATTCAATTTGCGAACCTCGCACCGCTAAAATCTCGACTGAAGCGAGTGGAGGGGTTAAAATTAAAAAGTATGGAAAAGAAGGTCCAGCTTGCAAAAAATCTTTTTGGGGGCGAGCTAGAACAAGAAATCGAGGAATTATCAGGTCACACGATCCTGGGCATAGAGGAAGAAGTTATTGTTTTTGACCGAGATGGAAAGCAATTTCCAATTCTCGCGAAAGTTGATACGGGTGCATACCGCACAACTATAGACGAAAACATCGCGCGAAAATTAGGCATTGATAAGCCAATTCTTCTCCATAAAGGTGTACAAGGAGCACTCGGAAAGCAAATTCGTCCCATAATCGCGCTTTCCCTCATCTTACGGAAAAAACACATTACGACCGAAG
>CAZSWB010000029.1:0-7619 GCA_964610675.1 uncultured Candidatus Saccharibacteria bacterium | reverse complement strand
CATACCAAGCCACGACCTTGAGCAAGTCCCCTCCTACAACCCGTGTCATAGAAAGATCCACAATGCAAGAGGCAGGATTTCCAATAAAATCGCTCGACACAAGAGGCTCGCGCGTCGTTTCGATGATCCCTCGCCAGGCGTCTGTTTTGGCCGCTTGCTCAAAGAGCGTTTGAACTTCTTCCACCGTAACCGCGCGCCCAAGCAACATCGTCGCATCACAGAGTGAAACAACCGGCGTCGGCACACGTACCGAAATACCATCAAACGTACTCTTCAGCATAGGAAGCACCTGACCAACAGCCTTCGCCGCACCCGTGGACGTCGGCACGATATTCTCGGCCGCGGCGCGCGCTTCACGCAGATCTTTGGCGGGACCATCTTGCAAAACCTGCGAGGCAGTATACGAATGAATCGTCGTCATCATGGATTTTTGAATGCCGAACGCTTGTTGAAGAACAGCCATAAGCGGCGCAAGACAGTTCGTGGTGCAACTCGCGTTACTCACGATCACATCCTCCTTGGTGAGTGCTACATCATTCACCCCCATCACAAACGTGGGTACTCCTTCGCCTTTTGGCGGGGCAGAAATAATCACGCGTTTTGCTCCTGCGCGAAGATGCGCTTCGGCCCCCGCTTTATCGGTAAAACGCCCCGTGCATTCGAGCACTACGTCTACTTGCAAACGCTTCCATGGAA
The DNA here is from genome assembly GCA_964610675.1 of uncultured Candidatus Saccharibacteria bacterium. Taxonomy (GTDB): domain Bacteria; phylum Patescibacteriota; class Andersenbacteria; order UBA10190; family UBA10190; genus HO2-45-11b. Next base: position 6,923 of record CAZSWB010000029.1, on the reverse strand, counting down.
GATTGGCGGGGTCTTTTTCGGCAAACACCGGGAACGACACGCCATCCATGACGAGCACATTACCTTCTGCGTGAACCGGCCTATGATACGCGCGATACACCGTGTCATGACGCAACAGATGCGCAAGCGTCTCGGGTTCGGTCAAGTCATTCACACCCACAATCGTCACGTCGCGCAATTCACGCAAAATCTTCAGCGCGTGCCGCCCAATACGCCCACATCCGTTAATAGCAATGTTCATACCTCTGCATGATACGCGCTCAGCAAAAAAAAATGAATGCCGTCCTTCTCGTACGAGAAAACTACTGTACACCTTTTCTCATGCAGATACCTCCTTAAAATAGACCATTCGCTGTTTTTTTTGATCGAAGTTTAGCGAACTCAAGAATCTCTTCCATGGAGGCTCCACGTTTCTTCCAATCGCCAAAGAACCCCTCGCCGAGCAGGACATAATTCCATTCGGCATCATTACGCTTCTCTGGTGAGAGCTTATTAACCCTATCAATCCAGAATAGCGCGGAAGAGCACTTACGTTGTACATTCGGGTGGTTGATTTGGTCTTCGGCCTTAGTCTCAACCATATAGATCTTGCCATTGGTACAGCGTACGAGGAAGTCGGGGTAGTAATACGCCGCGAGACCGTCATCCTTGATATAGCGCAGTCGTACGAAGTTATGGGCATACGGGAAGAGCTTGATGAAGGCCTCGACGCTGGAGCTTTGGTCGGCAAACTCTATAAAATCCTTTTCCAAGCCACCCTTACTAGAGGGATAGGCGGTCTTCCCATAAATGGTCTTTGCGGTATCAATGGTATAATCCTCCCGCATACGAAGCTGATCAACCTCTGACATTGTACGGTAAAGAACCTCTGACGTGTCCAATACTTCCATTTCCTGCATCCTCAGAACGGCGGAGGCGACTTCCTTGATAATGTGCTCACAAACGGGCTCAAAGAGCAGTATCTTCCAGTTGTTATCTTGAAATGGGTTAAAGACCTCCTTAAATAATCGATTGCGAATATAGCCGTCAACTACTTCGGCGAATACGGCTAAATTCACTTGAAGGGCTGGATACTTGGTCTTTACGATGGGGTGCGACTTCTTAGTAATTGGTTCACGCAACAAAATAGATACCCGGTTCACAAGGCGCGAAACGTAGTCGTTGTAGTTACTTGCGGACATTACGCCGCCATTAATACCGTAATCACCAAAGCGCGCTCCTCCTGTAACTTCTTCGGATACAAATGACTCACCACCCGCTCCCAGCCTACTCTTGAGTTGCGAAAGAGACAACCAATCAAAGGAAGTCATATCGTCTACCGACAACTTTGGTGTTTTCAATATCTCTTCTGGCTCCCGGATAACAATAGGAAACTGGAAGTCGAACTTCTCGTATCCGTCGCGTAGCCCAACGGTAACGATATCACCCGTGATAACTTCGCCGGATTCAATATCCCGATCATCCGTTCCGATCAAGCCCTCCTTCATGAGCTCGTCGTAGAAACCCAAGAATGCAGGGTGCTCAACGATACTTAATAGGTCGAAGTAGTTCTTTGGGGATGCTTTTTGAACCAAGAGGCGCTGACGGTTCTCTTCCTTTTCGTCCTGAAATTCTGGCTCACGCCACATGAGACGAAGTCCGCGACCGATAGTCTGTTCAAGCAGAATACCGCTCTGGCTACTTCGAAGCGGGACGATGACACAGATACTATTCACATCGAAGCCTTCGCGGAGCATGAGCACGGAAATGACTATGCGCGGCGTTTTGTGATAATCCAAGTGAAAAAGGCGATGCTTGATATCCGACCATTCTTCCGCGCCCACTTCACCCTTTTTATTAGAGTGAATTTCAAGCACATCCTCTTGCCCCAAACCTTCGCCAAGAAGGAACTCAGTGACGAATGGCACTACGTTCGTGTCCTCGCAAACGATCAGCATCTTTGGATATTTCTTCTTCTCCAACGAAACCTGCATAAAACTTTCTTCCAACATAGAAAGCTTCTTCAGTCCCGCACGAAGCATGACGCGCTGACCTTCAGAGACACCGATTACCCTACCCTCCTCATCGCGCTCAGCCTTGAAATCGAGTTCCATTGCCGCGATCTCCTTACGACGGTCAAGCACGAGCGTTTTGACGTACCCCTTTTGAATAGCGGTCTTCAGCTCAAAGTTGACGATGATGTGTGGGAAATACACCTTGTCCTTTCCTACTTGGTTGTATGGCGTGGCAGAAAAGTCCACTTGCACAAACCTATTAAGCTTGGTTTCGGCGATATACACCAAGCTCTTCTGCCACTCAACCTCCAATACCTGTCCGCTCTTTTTCACCTCGTGAATATGATGAGCTTCGTCGTTGAAGACCATCAGATCGGGAACACTCCGTAGATACTGTAACACCTCGCCACCGCTTGGCGCATCCAATATATCCAGATCGTTACCCGTCGCTCTTCCTGGGCGTGGAATCCCTCGAAGGATCAAGTCTGGCTGAATGTCTGCGGCACTTTCTACTGTGTCCACGTCTATCTCCTCCTCTGCTCCAGCAAGTAGGTGCCAGTTCGTAATCGCCACCATCCCACTTCCCGTGGACTTCTTTCCAATCTCTGACTTCGCCACGACGGAGGACTGGAGGAATCCAAATACCTCCGGTCGATATTGCTCTGGCAAGAATAAATCCCGCATCGCGTACATATCCGAGGACTCAAAGTTGCGACCTTCTCCTGAATCGCTTTCCTTACCAATAAACGCATCAAGTAGTCGTTCGTAAACGATCAGGCCGGGCGCGACGATCAAAAAGTTCTTCGTGAAATTTCCTTCTTCACCGTGCTTGGTATTTAGGTACTGCCAAATCAACAACGCAGACAGTACCCACGTCTTTCCGGTACCCGTTGCCATCTTGATACAGTACTTGGGGTGGGCATACTTATCCTTCCTTAATGCTCCTAGATCCGTGCCCTTGTCCAACAGTAAATCAGGCGAAACGCTTTGGTACGCCTCGAAAATATTTGGAGCTTTTACGACTTCGTGTAAGTAAATTGTATTCAATATCGCCTGTCGCTGGCCTTCGTGATAGTTGATTCCACGGATGGTCGTGTGCCCCTCTGAAAACCAATATGTCAAAAGTTCCCGCGTAGTGGGCGTAACCGCTTCCAGAAATTGTCCGTTTGCCCACGCCTCATTGGTTCGTGCGCTCACGTCGTTAGCAAATTGAAGAGGAGTTTTGGACATAAATAATGCTATTAAGAAGTGATGATACAAACCAGGTGAACAGGGTTTTTTGAATTAAATACAGGACAATTCCATGAAATAATGTCTTTTAGAAGTCTTTAATGCGCCATTTAGCCCACCTACGACTCCCGAGAACCTGTATCTTTCCAGTCCCCTTTAACTCCTTAAGAAGACGACTTATCTCGGCCACGGATAGCTCTGGAAAGATTTGTTCAAATTCCCTCATTGCACCCTCTTCATGTTTTCTCAAGTGCTCCAAAATCAACTCTTTTCGCGCATCACGAGACAACCCGATCCGCCTGGTGCGCTCACCTAACTTTCCCGTTTCAGAATAATATCGTCGTGAAAGAATGTATTGCGCGCCCCTCGTATTTCCATGCTTTTCAATCAGACCTTGGTCAAGCAAATGTTTGACAGTCTTCAATGAGATACTCTCACGTATACCACTACGAATTTTTTCAAATAAAATCATATCCTCCAAAGAAATCGTGATCTGTTTCTCGTTAACAACCTTTTCAAGGTAGAGAACGAAGTTCTGGTCTTGCAACGCGGCTGGAATGACAAGCGTAACATGATCCGAGTCGCTCTTGGAGTAATCAGGCATACCCTTACCCTCTTCGATAGTGAGCCGGAAGATTTTATCTGCGCCTTGTCCAGAACGCTCCACACCGAGAAATACTTTCTGGAATACTTCGGCAAGGAGCCTATTACGCGGCGTGCTTTGCACAGTGAGGATATTGTCTAAACTGACGCCGTGCGGGAATCCTCCCGGACTCGTTACCTCAATGTATTCCGGAGATTGCTTAATGGTAATGGACGGCGTAGCCATGTAGTCACGATGACATACCGCGTTGAATAAGGCCTCACGGAACGCCTCTTCATTGAAAGCGGGAATCTCACGGCGCAAGAAGCCTTGAATAACTGGGTACACCTGTTGACGTGAATAGACCTTTTCCCAAATTTCAAATGCTGAAAGGACGAATGCCTTGCGATAATCCACGCGGTCGTTGTACGGAATATCACTAGCACGGTTGCGATACTCAAATGAAATTTCAGCATTTGCAAGGTGCTGTTTGAGAATAGCTTCGGAACCAAGCAAAATCAATGCGGCGTATGTGGGCACATTACTCTTTACCAGCCCAACGTCAACGAGAAACTGCGCATCGGATTGCGTTGTAATGGTTTTGTTGCCCGAGTGTTTCTTCTGGTAGAGTTCCCTAAGCTTCGCCAATGCCAAGGGATCAAGATCAGCGATGGTTGTTCCGGTGCATGGTCGCGCAGAGAAATCATCAACGCCTTCAAGGAGAATGCGTTTGTGCTCTTCTGGAGTCATCTTTTCCAACGATTCTCCAATGCGCATCAGTGGGACATTTGCGTACTCCAATGGCCTTCCGACTGGGCGTGATGAGATCGATATGACAATGACTCGTTTATTACCATCTAGAATTTCAAATATTTCAATTCTCTGTTTCGTGCGGTCAAAGATTTTCTTACTGGCATCACTTGGCAATTCTGTTGAGGTGTGCACAACGACCCCATCATCGTCTACGCCCAGCAGTAAATAACCGCCACCTTCATTTCCAATCGCAACGCAGTAAGCTAAAACACATTTATTCCGATTCTCAAAACGCTCTTCGCCTAAAAGCGAAAAGCCCTGCTTAGCTTCCTTGAACTCGACGTGCTCATTTTCTGGATGAGCGATGAGATGTTTGAGTTTCTCTAAGTCCATAGGCTATATCTCACGAATCACTTCGCTTTCCCAGCCAAATACATCCACAGCCTTCACACAGATTGTACGCGTACCAGCCTTTTTTGGAACACGGATCCTCGCCCTGCGTACTACGCGCAAAGGATCACTGTCATTTTCTTGATTCTGTCGATAGTCCTGCCACACGCTACGAAACGTTTCACCGTCAAAGTCTGGGTCAACACTCCAGTATTCAATCAACGCTAAGGGATCATGCGAGATAACCTCTTGGAGCTTCTCCTTATTTACAGCATCAAGCGGCAACGCGTCCGGCGATAGCACCATGTAGTTATCGAGCTCGATGGAGATCTCTTCCTCGTCTCCCGACGCTTCGCTGGTCGGTGCCTTGATGGAAAGGTACTGTAATGACGAGAAACGAATCGGCGTGTGTACCGTGCCGTCAGGATCAACCGCAACCTGCGCGGAAAGTTTCTTGAACTCGGTTTTAGACGCGAGCTTATCGAGCAAGTCTGGAGGGATTACTAACACTTCGAGCATTGGGTCATTCAAACTCTCAATAATCTGCCCAATGTCCGGCACGAAGTTCCATGCCAGCACCACAACCTTCTCAAAGCCGCCCATATGGCGCTCTCGAAGCTCCTGCGCCTTCTTAAGCGTATTTAGACCACACACGCGGTTCGGACTATCCACAAAGATAATTGACTTACCGCGCGACAGTCGCCCAAGGTTACGGTTCGGATTATCTTCGACTGGCAATGGAATCGCCCCATACAGCCCAAGCACCACCTGTGCCAAGTCACCAATGCGGTACTTCGTTCCATGCGTAGACGAAAGAGCCTCGCGCTGATAGTCGCCGATGGACTGATACAAGAATGGTTGCGCGTTCTGATCAATCATTCTCTTCCGCATCACCATCGCCGACGGCTTGCCAATATCCGACGTGACCCAACGCCGTCCAAGTCTTTCAGCGACTGCTGCCGTGGTACCTGAGCCACCGAAGAAGTCACAGACGATCGAATCCTTATTCGAGGATGCTTTGATAATTTTTTCAAGAAGCGCAGATGGCTTTTGCGTATTATATGACGTTCTTTCATTAGCAACCTGATTAACAATATCAATCATCCAATAATCAGGCGGCGCAAATCCATTTCCAAGATAATCACGAACGACTAATTCAGGATTTGTGATTTCCCATTTTGGATCTACATCTTTTGCTGATTTGATTGGACTACCAGCTATACCTCTTCCGCAAAGTCTGTAATAACCGTTCTCATCTTTCAGTTTATATTTTTTTATAGTCTCTTCTTTGTATGGTTGCAAAACACCATCCGCCTCCCAGTTGAATATTTGACCATCCTGTATTTTATTATAGACCAAAATATCATCATGTTTTCTATTCCAATACCTTTTGGAGAATTGCCTTGTTTGGTAACACCAAGCAATGTCATTCATGAAATTCTCCTTCCCAAAAATATCATCCAAAATAATTTTCATGTAATGCCCAATGTGCCAGTCGATGTGGACGTACAAACTTCCTTTCTCAGACAGAAGTTCGCGCATCAACACGAGGCGCGGGTACATGTAACGCAAGTAAGCGAGAGTTCCGCGCACTTGTTCGCCGCCGAGTTGTGCGCTCCAGGTGTCGGCGTACGCGAACTGTTCGATGACGGTCGGCTTCTGCTCAATATTGAAGCCTGGCAACTCGATCTTTGTACGATAGTCAGCTTTGCTATCGAATGGTGGATCAATGTAAATCAAATCCACCTTGCCACGCAGAGATGGTGTAGCGTCGTCACCCGCAAGCAAGGCTTGAATAGCAAGAAGGTTATCCCCGTAAATCAAACGATTCATCCAATCCGTGTTCTCGATGGAGGCGATTTTCTCCTTGCGTTCAAGTTCTTCAATCAGTCCTCGGTAGTTACTGTCCTTGCTTGGAATAACCAGCTCGTTAGTCTGGAGGAATATACGGTTCTGGGCAGACAGTCCTTCAA
>CAZSWB010000028.1:0-7657 GCA_964610675.1 uncultured Candidatus Saccharibacteria bacterium | reverse complement strand
GGCGCACCACGGAAACTACTTTATTCCCCACCACCAGCAATCGCAGATCGTCACCTTCCACATATTCTTCCACCAAAATCCGATCGCCCTTCTTGTGTTTTCTCACGTACGCGAACGCGCGTGCGACGGCGCGTTCCAGTTCATCTGCGGAAACGATATTGAGAGTGGCGCCGGTTGCATGCGAAGCATTGATCGGCTTCACCACCAAAGGAAACCGCAACGAGCCGGTAAGTACCGTCGACCATGCAGCGGGATGCCTCAATATCATGGTGCGAGGACACGGCACTTTCTCCTTCTTCAACAATCGACGCAAAAAGTATTTATTACACGCTATACCGGCTGCAACCGCACTATTACACGGCAAACTCGTTCCTTTGAAGAAGTGTGTGTGATTGGCGCTATTGATTCGAATCACTTTTTCCGGCAAAAACGTACATGTAAGGCCTTTTCTCAGGGCGGATCGAATGAGAAGTGAGGTCGAAATGGAAAATGTTCCCACACGCAATTTTTTGATGTCTGATGCCGTATACATGAGGAAGCCAGGTGCGCTACAATCTTAAGTTGTAAGTGTACAATAGTATTTTGATTATGTCTATTTTTTCTGTATTCCATATCCGTGATACAATGCAACCTAAGATATTTAATTTATTATCCTTCATATATATACCTGTATGACTACAGCAAAAACATTCGCCGGGATAGCGGCCGTTACGGTCCTATTCATTGGCTCCTATCTCGTCACGGCAACCAGCGAGGCGGCTACAAGCTTCCTTATCCGTGGCGACGTCATTAAATACGATAAAACAAACGGAACGGTACACGTATATTTCCGCCACGTAAATTCGGCGGCGGAGCACTTTGCCGGCGAGGTTCACGAAATAAACCTCAATGCAGCTAAGTTCTATACGTACAATAGCAAGCAAGTCAAAGTTCCCGCCACGTTCGGAACGACGCTTGATAACAGCGGATACGAGGTTGTGGTAAAAGGTACGGTTGATGACAGCAATGCGTTTAAAGCGAACTGGCTGGTTCGCAATGATAACAACGTTCGACTCAGAGGGTATGTTCGAAGCCACAGCACGTCCAACAACTACATCACCGTCGAGTTGGATGCGGTACAATACCAAGCTACCAACAAAGCATACAAAGGAAATGTGTTTAAGGACAAAACCGTTCGCGTATACTACGGAAACAACACGAAGTTCGTAAGCCGCGACGGCAACGCCATGAACGAAGATGAAATCACAAACAATGATGAAAAAGTGACGATTGATAACGTGAAGGTTCGGTTTGGTTCGCGATTCGTAGGAGATGCGAAATCCACCATCACGGATGGAAAGTGGAAGTTCTAACGCATCCGCACGCAACAACTAAGGAGAGCTGCACTCCCCGCCAATTGGCGGGGATGCTCTTTTTTCAAAAAAATATTGCACAATTTCGTGCATGATGATATATTCGTATTAACGAATATGTACCAAGAAGTTTTCCAATTGCACGCCGATCTCTTTAAAGCGCTGGCGCAACCGCGACGCCTCGAGATTATCAACCTCCTGCAAAACCGGGAACTTTCAGTCACCGAAATGCAACAGATGCTTGCATTGCCCCAGGCGAATATAAGTCAGCACTTGCAAGTACTGCGGAAACAAGGAGTGGTGGCAGTCCGACGCGACGGAAAGCACGTGTTCTATCGCCTGGCGCATAAAAATTTTCAAAAAGCAAATGATCTGCTGCGGCATATCTTAATAGAGCGGTATGAAAAAACACCCTTAGCGAAGATGATACATCTGGACGTTACTACATTGTTACCGGTAGTAACTGATGCCGTTTGCGGCATGCGCATAAGCAAAAGAACCGCTGGAGCTTCTTGCTCCTACAAAGGTACTCGCTTTTTCTTCTGCGCCAGCGGGTGCCTGAAGAAGTTTCAGCAATCTCCTCAAAAATATTCTCAATTAATACAATCATATGAACACGCCAAAACGTACTAACTACGTTGGGATTATTGGCATCAGTGTTGTGCTTGTTGGCATTGCATTGCTTGTTAATCAATACTTAATTACTACCAGTGAAAATAACGAATCTCTGCGGCTATTTTCTTCTGATACAAGCACGTTTCCTTAAGGCGATACCTACGAGCTCGTAGCTCAACAGGTAAAAAAGAATATCAACGGACAGATGGTCAAAATGCTGGCGTACAACGGTTCGGTTCCCGGTCCCTTTATTAAAGTGAAACAAGGATCGGAAATTACGGTTATCTTTACCAATAACACCGATGTCGAAACCACGTTGCACTCGCACGGCGTACGGGTGGATAACGCATTTGACGGTGTGCCTCATGTTACCCAAGAGCCCATTCCCATCGGCGGCACGTTTACGTATCGCCTTACATTCCCCGATGCCGGCATCTATTGGTACCATCCGCACATTCGCGAAGACTACGCTCAGGAACTTGGGCTGTATGGCAATTTCCTCGTAGAGCCCCAAGAGACGGCGTTGTGGTCGCCGGTGAACCGTGAAGTGCCTCTCGTACTTGATGATATTCTTATGCAAAACGGTCAAATAGCCGCATTTGCGGAAAACGAAAGTAACCATGTTCTCATGGGCAGGTTTGGCAATATCATGCTGGTAAACGGTGACACAACCTTTACCTTATATGCCCTGCCCGGCGAAGTCGTCCGCTTCTATATCACCAATACCGCCAATACGCGCACGTTCAGAATCAACATACCCGGAGCTCGAATGAAATTGATTGGCAGTGATGGTGGTGCCTACGAACAAGAGACATTTGTCGACAATGTTGTCATCAGTCCTTCCGAGCGAGCAACGGTAGACGTTCTGTTTGATGATGCCGGAACATATCCGTTGCAACACAGTACGCCACTTAAAACATATTCGCTTGGCACGATTGCAGTAAACGGTAACATAGCCTCGCCTTCCTACGCAGAGCAATTTTTAACCGAGCGGGTAAACGAATCCGTGCGCTCAGAAATGAATGCCTTCCGTCCACTCTTGGCAAAAGGAATTGATAAAAGTCTTACGATCGGCATTGATATAGGCATGATGCAAGGTGGGGTCTTGCACGGAATGATCAACGGGCTGCTATTCAATGAAGCCTTGGCACAACGGAGCGATCCCGCCGCTGGACACGGGCAGCATATAATGCCGGATGGGACTATGATGAATAACGGTATGATGGGCGACGGAGAACCCATTGAGTGGGAAGATGACATGGCAATGATGAATAGCATTTCCACTACTACTACAGTGCAATGGAAACTCACAGATGACGCTACCGGTCGGTCGAATATGGACATCGATTGGAAGTTCAAGGTCGGTGACAAGATAAAAATACAGATTACGAATGACCGAAACTCCATGCACCCGATGCAACACCCGATCCATCTGCACGGTCAGCGATTCCTGGTAACCAGCACAAACGGAGTACAAAATGACAACCTCGTCTGGAAAGACACTGCCCTTATTCAAACCGGTGAAACCGTAGAGTTGCTCGTAGACATGACGAATCCGGGTAATTGGATGCTGCACTGCCACATTGCCGAGCACTTGGAAGGTGGAATGATGATGCTATTTACTGTTACAGAATAGCGATATGACATATACATGCCCAATGCACCCGAACGTACGCCAGGAAACACCTGGTATGTGTCCGGAATGCGGAATGAATCTCGTTCCAACCACCTCAACCGAAAAACACCATGATAAGCACGCAGGACACAGCACGAACATATTCGCAAAGAAATTCTGGGTAAGCTTAGTACTTACCATCCCCATCCTCATCTATTCCCCGCTCCCCCAACTGTTCTTTGATTTCCACCCACCAACATTCCCCGGTTCATCACTCATTCCGATCGTATTGGGTTCCATTATTTTCTTCTATGGCGGATGGATTTTCTTGAGTAGCGCCATTCGAGAGCTGAAGGGCAAATCTCCCGGCATGATGACCCTCATATCGCTTGCAATCGTAACGGCGTATACCTTCAGTGTCATCCAAGTTGCACTGGGAAGAGCCGAAACGCTGTTTTGGGAATTAGCCACATTGATTGTCGTGATGCTTCTGGGGCATTGGATAGAAATGCGGGCGGTAAAAGGCGCAAAAGGCGCGCTCCAAGAACTTTCGAAACTGTTGCCCGATACGGCTGAAGTTGTGCGAAATAAAGCAACCGAAACAATCGCGCTTGATCAATTGCGCACGGGTGACGTGATTGTCGTCAGGCCGGGCGGTAAAATTGCGGCTGACGGTGAAATTGTCGAGGGCGAATCCGATATTGATGAAGCATTGGCTACGGGCGAATCAAAACCGGTTCAAAAAAAAGTCGGCGACAATGTCATCGCGGGCACGACCAACGGCGACGGATCCTTGCAAGTACGTGTTACAAAAATCGGCGAAGATACCTTCTTGGCCGGCGTCATGCGTTTGGTGCAGGAGGCGCAATCCAGCAAATCCAAGCTCCAACTGCTTTCCGACAAGGCGGCGTTTTACCTCACGGTCATTGCCGTTGCCACGGGGTTGCTCACCCTGTTTGTGTGGCTCCCCTTGCGCGGAGCTGATTTCGGTTTTACGCGCATGGTTGCCGTGCTGGTTATCGCGTGTCCGCATGCGCTTGGTTTGGCTATTCCGCTGGTCGCATCCATCTCGACGACCATGGCCGCAAAAAACGGATTTCTCGTACGAAGACGGTTGGACCTGGAAGCGGCGCGAAACACGAATATCGTGTTGTTTGACAAGACGGGAACGCTCACGAAGGGTGAATATGGAGTGTCGAATATATTTCCGGTTGCAGGTTTTGAGCAAAACGAAGTGCTCCGCCTCGCTGCGAGCGTTGATTCCAAATCGGAACATTCCATAGCGCGCGCCATTGTAACAAATGCGGAAGAAGAAAAGATTGCACTCGCAGACATTACCGACTTCAAACGCATTCCGGGAAAAGGCGTGAGCGGTGTCGTCGACGGTCGCCGCGTTACGGTTGGCGGTCGTGCAATCCTGGATGCATCAAAAATATCGCTTTCACCGGAACAACAAACCATCACCGCACAAAGCGAAGCCGGAAAAACAATCATTTATATCATAATCGATGCAAAGCTTGCCGGTATTATTACGCTCGGAGATATCATCCGAGAAGAATCTCGCGAGGCAATTTCTCAACTCAAAGAGCTCGGCGTGGGCGTTGCGATGATTACGGGAGATTCGAAAGCCGTGGCTAAGTGGGTGTCGAATGAGCTTGGTATCGATGAATATTTCGCGGAAGTGTTACCGGAACACAAAGCGGACAAGGTGAAGGAGCTCCAGCGGCAAGGGAAAAAAGTGGCTATGGTCGGTGACGGTATCAACGACGCGCCGGCATTAACGCAAGCGGATGTGGGTATTGCCAGTGGAGCGGGTACGAACGTGGCCATTGAATCGGCGGGGATCGTCCTCATCAAGAACGATCCGAGAGACATTCCGAAAATTATCCGCCTCTCTCGCCTAACCTACACCAAGATGATCCAAAACCTCTTCTGGGCAACGGGATACAATATCGTTGCGCTGCCGCTTGCGGCCGGCGTGGCCGTAGCGTGGGGTATTGTGCTCAATCCGGCGGTATCGGCTGTCTTTATGTCTCTTTCCACGGTTATCGTGGCGATAAACGCCGTGATGCTGCGTCGCCAATCCCTGGTAAGTCAGGAGGTGAAACCATCATGAACAAATCCGATACTGAAAACGACCTTGTCTGCGGTATGGAGGTAGATCGTTCTACTCCCCACACCGCTTCTCACCAAGGGCACACATATTATTTCTGCTCAACATCCTGCAAGGAGCGTTTTGTAAGCGATCCTGAACGCTATGTTGGTAAATCATAAAGGAGGTGAGTGTATATGAAAAATATTCTTACTACTATTAGTGTTGGATGTATGCTTCTTTTTGCTCTGCCTGCAATTGCGGCAACGGAGGATGGGCATAACCGCTCCATCGCCGATGTGATCGATGAGATCACGCAATCGCACAATGTCAGCAGTCAAAGTGAACTGAGTTGCGACGCCGTTACTGACGATCAATTTGAAGAACTGGGCGATGCCGTCATGCAAACCATGATCGGCGATGATGAAGCCCATGAGGTTATGGACAATATGATGGGCGGCGAAGGTTCGACGTCACTGCGCTCCATGCATATCGCTATGGGTCAACGGTATCTTGGATGCGCCCAAGGACAATTCGGCACCATGGGTATGATGGGCATGATGGGCGGCTTACGAGGAGGTGATGGATTTATGATGAGTAATTTTTATAGCCCATGGGGTATGACTGGTATGAGCGGAATTGGTATGCTCCTCTTCTGGGTCGTTGTTATTATTGGTATCGTGTTGCTGGTGAGGTGGTTGGTTGGGCAGCAAAGCGCGCAAGGCACATCGGCACTTAGTATCCTCAAAGAGCGCTATGCCATGAGGAGGTGATTTTTATGAACGAACAAAACTTCCATGCGCATGCGCTCGCATCATCAGGTGCAATCGTAGCCGCAGCTTCGATGGTGCTTCTCGGTATTGGTGCAAATATGGGCATCTATACCGGTGCTGCTGAGATGATGCGACAATGGCACATGTTTTTCTCATTGAGTTTTTTCGGAATTTTTACCGGCATGATTGAGGCGGCAATAATCACGTATGTTTTCCTGTATGCGTTTGCATGGGTATACAACAAACGAAGTAAAAGCGAAAAATAGGAGGAATGATTACATAAAACAATCAGCCCCTAACGAAAAAACCTTAGTTCTTGCGGAAAAACTTTTCCACAGCCATTTCGTGTTATACTATATTCGATGATCCCGTATCGCGTAATCGCCCTGAGTGTCATTCTCTGCCTGCCGTTTTTCGCGGTTGCCGCTACACCTATCCCGGAGCGAAGCACGCAGCTTCGCGCACGTCCGGAAAGTGGCATGACGCCCGTACCGCTCCGGGAGAGAGCGGAACTTCGAACGCGAGAGGAAGGGCAGCGTACATCCTCACGCGCCGTTCTGCGTCAAGAAGAGCATGCATCACGTCTTGCTCGCGTGTTGGGTCTCGTTCGCGGCATGAAGAATAAAATGGAAAATCTTGCACAGCGGCTTGATACCCAACTACAGGCCGTCGACAGGAGACTTGCCGCACTGAGTGACACAGGACATACGCTTACGATCGATACGGAATACGACACTCTCCAGGTAGCCATTGCAACAGCAAAACAAGAAATTAGCGCTATCATTTCCGTGCTCGATACAATTTCCGAAAGTGAAAATCCGCGTGCTACTATGCAAGAAATTCGACCGATGCTTTCACAATTCCGCACTACTCTGAAAAGCGTGCAGGCAGCGTTTCAAGCGTTGGGAGTTGCGGTTCGGAGCGATGTAAATACTTCACGCGAATGAATAAAGTACTTCTCATTATTGCAGGTATCGTGATCATCGCTGTCGTAGTGGGAGTACTGGTATGGAATATGCCGTCTCGCGCTCCGCTGTATGACGCTTCCCCTACTGATACGTACGCACCGAGCACGCTCGTACCGGAAGGGGCCGGTATTGATGATTTAACTTCCGAGGCGGATACGTTTGATATAAACTTTGAGACGGACATGCAGCAGCTGGATGCGGAATTGAAGGGGTTGTAAGCGGTATAGACAAAAAATCTCTAC
>CAZSWB010000027.1:1212-7771 GCA_964610675.1 uncultured Candidatus Saccharibacteria bacterium | reverse complement strand
AACGCGTATCAGTTTCGACTAGTGGTTGACCAATAGTTTGCGCATACATGGCCTTTTTCTTTGCTCTCAGCTTTCTAATCGCATGAACTAAGCCATTACTCACAAGAGATAAAAGCACGATATCCGGTCTGGACGCATCAGTAATTAGCTTGTTATACCCCAGAAGGCTTCCAGTGACATTAACTACGGGGAATATGCCACGGCGAATGGTGAGCTGTTGTAGATTTGTTCCAAAATCGGAAAAGAAAAATTCAAACTCCCGTGAACCATTCTCGTGCTCGGTGAGGGTAATCGATCCTTTATAGTAGTTTCCTGCATTGGGCTCAAGCGTCGCTCTAACACTAATCTTCAGATCCATTGCTCGAACCTTTCAAGCATGACATTGGATTGGGAAAGGACAAGTGATGTGTATAATAGTCTTTAAAGTGGAAAAGTCAATACATCGTTCCAAATTTCAAATTATCGGCACCCGGCTTGCCCGGAGGAGATAAATCAAAAAGCATTGTATTGCGTCCGTGAATCGCACATGAGGCAATATATTAACAGCGAGTATGCGCAAGAGGGTGATACGGTAAGGGAAATAAAGAATCCCCAGGAAACTTGTTTCCTGGGGTGACTATTACCATCTAAGCTTCTACTTTTGTCTCCTGCGAACAGGAATGGGCGCACAGTGCTTGCAAATATCGGTACAGGTTAGTGCATTTCCGCATTGTGAACAGTGTTCGACCAAACCTTCTATCTTTATGGTTCCTTGTCTTTTTCTTGAGTTCAAATGGGCGAAAAAAATCATCTCCACCGAATCTATCATAGCGGTACCCTCTACGGCCAAGGAATATTCATTCTTTTTTGTCCGAGATACGTCTTGTATACAGACGCGGATTTTACCCATTTTCTCCACAGTGAATTCGGTTTCACGATTCTCGTTCTTGCATGCGACGAGTTCCATGTCCGTTGGAAACGCGAGGATGTTTCTAAATGTCATCTAATGTTCCTTATGCAAAGAGCAATCCAACAGCTGGTCAATGTAGCTTGTATACAAAATACTGTCAAATTATACGAGGAAAATATTATACCCAAATGCAATGGTAAAAAGATGGTACCATAAACGGAGCATGAAAAATCGCGTATATATTATACATGGCTGGGGAGGTACCCCTCACGAACATTGGCTTCCTTGGCTTACGCATATGTTGGAAGAAGCGGGGTGCGAAGTGCACGTTCCTGCTATGCTACACACGGATGAACCAGTAATAGCGGAGTGGGTGGAGCAATTAGATCGTGTAGTAGGAGAGTTGGATGAACACACGTATTTTGTCGGGCATAGTATTGGATGTCAGGCAATACTGCGATACTTGCAAACGCAGACGGGGAAAAAAGCCGGCGGGTGCGTATTGGTAGCCGCATGGTTTTTGTTGGAAAATCTTGAAAGTATAGAAGAAGAGCGGTTCGCAAAACCCTGGATGCGAAACGATATGGACTATGAAGCGATACGCAACGTAACTCGCAACATAATGGTATTGAACTCCGAAAATGATCCCTTCGGTGCAGTGGAAGAGAACAGTCGGTTATTAAAAGAGCGACTGCACGCACACGTAACAATTCTGAAAAACAAAGGACATTTTACGGAGGAAGACGGAATACGGGAATTGCCCGAGGCGTTGGAAATATTAAAAGCGTGGGTTTTCTCATGAAGATTACCCACGCCACTCCTTACGCTTAGCATAATTCTTGCCCCGGCTTCCTGAACCCGAAATCTTTCTGTACGTACGGATATGCACGCTTCAATACGATCGTCGCATGCGAAGCGAGACAGCGCCTCTGCTGATGGTTCCACTCCTGCAAATGATACAGAAGATCTTGGTACTCTCGTAGCGTAATTTCATACGGTTCCTTCTCTTCCATTCTTCTCAGTAACTCCAAGCCTTCTCGTAGCAATTTCCGCGACATCGCTTTCTCCTTTCTTGGTAAAAGAACACAAAACCGAAAATAGTTACTCTATCATTAGTCTACAGAAAAGATCTCAACCGCGCATACGTATTTTGTATGACCATTCTGACAATAGCAGTGAACTATATAAATTCTCTTGTGATGCATTGGAAGTGAGCGTACGCTTACTTACAAAGAACAATTAACATGTATCATCATATGAAACACACGCTACCGTCATTACCCTATGAATACAACGCACTTGAACCATACATCGATGCGCGTACGATGGAGATTCATCACACGAAGCATCACCAGGCATATATTGATAAGTTAAACGCAGCATTGGAAGATGCACCTGAAGAAAATAAGAATATGAGCGTAGAAGAGTTGCTGAAAAACCTCGATTCCATTCCTGAAGATATTCGCACAAAAGTTCAAAACCACGGAGGAGGCCATTACAATCACAGTATATTTTGGACCATTATGACACCTTCCATTAGAGGAAATCCAACAGAGGAACTGGCGGAAGCAATCGATAGCACATTCGGATCCTTGAACGACTTCAAGCAGCAGTTTGCCGATGCCGCGGTTGGACGGTTCGGAAGCGGATGGGCGTGGCTCGTAAAAACATCTCATAGCAAGCTAGAAATCATGAGTACTGCAAACCAAGACTCGCCAATTTCAGAAGGCAAGCAGGTACTGCTCGGATTGGATGTCTGGGAACACGCGTACTACATAACGTACCAACAAAAGCGCCCGGACTATATTGAAGCTTTTTGGAATGTGGTGAATTGGGTGGAAGTGCAAAGACGGTTCGAAGAAGCCGACGTATAGGGTTGCAGTTGAAAAAAGTGATATATCGGCTATATACAGCCGATATATTTTTAACCATGGCTTAACAAAGCCAATATGTGATAAACATGTTCAAAATCACCCTTGACATTTCTGTTTGATAGGAGTATGATGCAACGTTGCGGTTGAGACGGACACAACGAATCCGACACACACCGCACACATTCACAAAAATACATTTGACAAAGAGAGAAAGGTATGCTAGTATGGCAACCAGAACACAAAAAGCCCACAAGGCACCTGCACACTACAGCCACTTACATAAGGATCGTACAACGGACGAGACAGGCAACTACCAACGCCTGCCACCCCTCACACGGGTAAGTTGGTAAGAAGCGGTTAGATGAAGTGTTTATTTCTCGTTCGTATTAGTACGAGAGTGGTACACGTCAACTAGCCGCTTCTTTTCTTAAGAAGCACTCGCCAGAGGATGAAGGATGAGTATACGTTCCTCCCTCATCCCCTGGCGACGGACGAGAACTGTAGCCAAAGGATCGAACGTTTACAATTACATATCACAGCATCAACGAAAGCGGTCACCTGGGATTAAATACCAGTAGCGCGTTGGTGGGATCGTGAAGCAGGAAGTGAACGTATCATATATACGTCCACCTTCTGCCACTGTGTTAGACGCCGGTAAACAACGAAATGAAAGACCGATAGCATGAAACACAGTGGTGGAAGTACCTTACATATAGTTGAGACTGATTCCCAAATGGGACGCGCTGCTCACAAGGAAGTCTAACCAACTTCATATAAACTTGTGGATAGCCGCCTCTTGAGAATAATCAGGAGGTCTTATTCAGCACAAAGTGTGCTCACTGAATAAGGCATCAAATTTCAAGGCGAAGGTTACCATGACCTTTGCGTGCACACCGAATTCTTCAATGAGGGAGAATATTATGGCAACTCGATTTTTCGCAATGACGACGACGGGTACTGAAATGATTTTTGCTACTCGGGTCGAGCGGAGTAATCGACTCATGGCAGTCCGGCAGCTACTAGCTGCTGGGATTGATGTGAGAACGGTTCGGCAGGAGCTGACCGTTGCCGAGCCTCAGGTTCGGCAAAAAAAGATCAGGGAATTGGCACAACTCATACATGTCCGTGCTTAAATATGAAAGGGTTCATCATGACGGCATCTCAGATCAGCCGTCTATGGTGGACGGCAATGGAAAATTTTGGGAAGGTCGAGCGGCACTCGTTGCCCCCGACCGAAGAAGAACGAGCGTGGTTGCTCGTTCTTTGCACTGCCAAAAGGCTTCTGCGAATTATTCGCAAAAGCCGAGGCCGATTCCCAAAGCCCCCGGGTTTGGAGGAGATGCAGTTGGTTGCTGCTTCTCACTTCCAAATGGGGAAGTGACGCACGGAAGCGTCAAAAAATGTCTCAACAAAATTTGGAGATAAGCATTACCGTCTCGGTACTTGCTTATCTCCTTCTCTCAGCCTATCTATCGGTAGATGGCGTTTCGTGACTTATGTCACATGATGCCATCTATTTGAGCGGCAGGCTGAGAGAAGGAAGGGTTCCTTCAGAAAAAGCAAGTTCGGCCGTTTACAGGCCATTGAGTTTAGTTGATATCGCACGTTGCGATATCAACAGTTTGTGTCCATTCCTTTGAAAGGGAAAAGTAATGAACGTTTCAATGTTCGCAGAGCCATCAATGAAGGCCCTGATAGAAAATGAAACACCATTTCCGTACCAGGGACTTCGGTTCCTGGTGGAAGTTGTCGGAAAAAAGGAAGGCCATGCGTTCCTCTGGATGCGCCTCCAAGGGGAGGCAGACGTCCAAAACAGAATCCCATTAGCGGAAATTATTTTTCGCCAATGGGCCCCCTATGGGATCGGGGCAATTCTTGAAACCCCTGCCGGGTGGGGTCTGGACAACGACGGCCGGTCGTTGTGCACGGTCGAAAACGCAAGTCAGATGGGGCGTTGTGTCGCACTCATCCAACAGGCGTGGATGGAGGGAAGAATAGAATATGAAGGGAAGTCCTACGTCCGCTCCCAAGGAGGGACTTGGGTCGAGGAATGGATTGAAGAGGAAGTAGATGAAATATCCGCAGTCCTCCGTCGCCACAAGCAGTTCACATTCTTGTTGCTATAGGGGACACAGTAGCCGCTATGGGGCTGCACAGTCAGTAATATACTAATGATATATATAATAGGGAAATCGGCGATCCGTCCGCCATTTTGGCGGATTCATTCTCTCGTCCGACCACGTACCATCGCTTCTGCGATCACGTGGGGTACGACGATTTCCTCATTCATTGGACAATACTGGCTTGCAGCCTCATTGCGGCTATTTTTTGTATTCTATCTGCAAAAGAATTTCCGTCGCTTGGCGCACGTTTTCTTTAATAGCTGTACTAAGAGCATCAACGGAATCAAATTTTTTAATGTCCGCAACTTTTTCAATAATCGTAAATTGCATCGACTGGCCGTAGAGGTTTCTGGGTACAAAGTTGATCAAGTGTAACTCTACACTCGGCGCAGCATCCGGGAACGTCGGGCGCGGCCCTACGTGCAGTGCCGCTGCGTACATGGTTGGGTCGCCTTCGATCATCGCCCGCGCCGCGAAAACACCTTCAGGTAATAAGGATGGTCCTTCAGGTAAAGAAATATTAGCGGTAGGGAAGCCAAGAGATGTTCCTCGTTGATCGCCTTGTTCAACCACTCCTGAGTACCATACGTTCGCACGCGTTTTATCCGCTTCAATGTGTACGCGATCTCCAACCTTTTTATTATCAAACGTCGTATGCTGCAGCGTATACGGCATGAAAGACACATTGAAGGAAGTATCATGCACGTCTACTACCGTTAAACTGACGCCATCGAGTGTAACGGAACCCTTTGAAACAATGCGTGGTGCGAGCGAAGAGGGTACTTCAAACGTCATCACCCTATCGTCTCCTTGTTGTTGTATGGCGGTAATCGTGCACGTTCCGTCCACATGCCCCTGCACGATGTGTCCGTGGAGCAAGTCTCCCGCTTTCGCCGGTTGCTCAAGGTTTACGGTATCTCCTGGTTGTAGTGTTCCAAGCGTCGTTTTCTTGAGTGTTTCCATCATTAATCTGCACGTCCACGTGGTATCCGTGTGAGAAAGCACTGTTAAACACGCGCCCGCAACCGCTACGCTGTCGCCTTCACGAAGATCTGCGGAAAAAGGTGCTTGAATTTCCAGTACGACACTCCCGTCTTCTTGGGGGGTACTCAAAACAATGGTGCCGATGGATCGTATAATGCCGGTAAACATACGTGATAGAAGTAGGGTATAGTAGGTATATGGATATAACAACAGGTATTTTGATTTTGGGAGTACTCCTGATGGGTGCGGGAGGTGCATGGTTTTTGATGCAGATGAATAAGCGCTTAATGGAACAAATGGATCGAATGAACCAGCAAATAGACCGCAGACTCTCCGAAAACGTCCGACAAATGGAACAGTCCGAGCGTTCGGTGCGCTCCATAACACAGGGGTTGGGAAAACTCGAACAGGCAACCGCGAGCCTCCAGAATACCGGTAATGAAATCGTTTCCTTTCAACATTTATTAAAAGCACCGAAAATACGTGGAAGTTTTGGAGAAGTATTACTTGGCAATTTACTTGCAGATGTACTGCCGCAAGACCGGTACGAACTGCAATATACCTTTGCCGACAGCAGAGAAATCGCGGATGCGATTATCCGATTGCAGGACGGGTACATCGTAGCCATAGATGCGAAATTTCCGTTCGCAAACTACGAAGCTTTCATGAAAGAGCAGGACAAGGAAGAA
>CAZSWB010000027.1:0-1202 GCA_964610675.1 uncultured Candidatus Saccharibacteria bacterium | reverse complement strand
CACTCCGGAAAATCTTCATTCGAGACGTAAAAAAACATATATCGGATATTTCCCAGAAATACATTTCTTCCCACCAAAAAACATTGGATTACGCGTTTATGTATATCCCCATTGAAGGGGTGTACTACGAAACAATGGTGCAGGGTGACGGATTGTGGGAGTTTTGTTTGGCGCACAAAGTGGTACCGGTATCTCCAAACAGTTTCTTGGCGTACTTGCAGACAGTACTTGTTGGTTTACGCGGAATGAAGATAGAGCAGAAAACGCGAGAGATTTTGCAATACATCGGTGCATTAAGACAAGACTTCGGGAAATTCTCCGATGATTTCATGACGGTGGGGAAGCACTTGAGCAATGCAAAAACGAAATACGACGACTCTAATAGAAGGCTGGATAAGCTATCGAACAGGTTTGAACAGATTGAAGTGGGGGAAGCGCAAGACGCGCAATTGGCAGCGGGTAATGAGTAAAAGGGGTATGCTGCGAGCCGCGTTTCGTTATATTACCTGCAATAACTTTTTCTTCAGCTCTGGCAATCTCTTCGTGCAAGCATTCCAAACAACTTCCTCATCAATTTCCCAATATCCATGAGCTAATACGTTTCGCATTCCAATAATCTTATGAAACGGAACCGTTGGATGCGCTTCTTGAAATGAGTCACTCAGGTGTGCTGCTGCTTCACCAACAATCAAGAGTTCTCGTACGACACCGCTTTGAAAAAGCCTATCGGTTTGAAACTCAGTGAAACTTCTGTTTATCATAAACTGCTCAATATAGTCTATTGAGCTTAAAATATGTTTAACAAGGACAATGTCCTTATTCTTTTTCATATAAGGGAAGCGCCTCTTGTACGACTTGTTCTCGAAAATATTTACTCAAGGCTCTTGGAGTCACCAAGTCAACTTTGCTTTTTAACTCTTTTGCTAGCGCATCTTGCATGTCAACAAGCTCAAAAAGATCAACAGAGGCCTTGTTATCGAAATCAATCAATAGATCAACATCACTGTCTATTTTTGCATCTCCATGCAAATGAGATCCGAATAACCGAATACGGCGAACCGCATCCTTGTGAGGCATTGTTTCCATTGCTTTACATACAGCATGTTTAATATCATCTCTGCTCATATGTGCATTATATCACAAATACTACGTAATAGCAAAAACGATGTAGATATTACTCCTTTTCGTCGTATCTGCGGATG
>CAZSWB010000026.1:0-7787 GCA_964610675.1 uncultured Candidatus Saccharibacteria bacterium | reverse complement strand
CAAAAAGGAAATCCTAACGGTTCGGGTCCTGCGCAGGCTGAAGCGGACCCACAATTCGTACACTGGGAAAGTGCAGTAGCAGCATGGGCAGAGAAGCAAAATCAAGAAAAAAAAGATACTCCGGAAGAGCCTCTATATACCACTTCCTTACCCACCCCCTCGTGTAATGTGGGAAGCAGCGATGAAATCCCTAAAGTGCGCATCGTGTCTCCGAATGAAACGATATTGCACAACAGTCCCGTGCGCGTCATCGCCGAAGTAGAATCTGAAAAATCAATCAAAAGCGTACGATTCCTTCTGGACGGTAAAGAAATCGCGAAACGCGATGAGGGCGATTCCTATGAAGCAACGTTCTCATTCCCCCCTACCATTTCCGGACGAATGACACTTGTAATACAAGCGATTACGGAAAATAACCTGATTGGTGTTGCTCATCGCACGTTTATCTTAAACCCGGACAGCTCGTTACCGTCCATAACACTCCATACGCCACAGAATAATACGGTGACGTCCGAATCCTCATTTCCGCTCACGATTAAAACAACGGCAACGGATGAAAGCGGTATCGATTTTGTAGACATTCTCTATACAAAAGAAGGCAGTTCGGGAACTGCGCGCGTGGAGCGCATCTCTACGCCGGCACCGAGCCCCGCGAATCGGTATGAAGCCGTTTGGAAGACATCACCCGGCCCCGGGACCTATTCCATCTATGCCGTTGCTTATGACAAGACGGGAAATACGAAAGAATCGGAGCGACATAAACTCACTATCGAATAACTAGTGTGGCTGCATGTATTCTTTCCACCGCTCGTAGAGCTTTGCGGTAGCGATGAGATCCTTTGCGTTGTACTGAGCTATCTCCAACGCCCTTCCATCTCGAAATGCCTTTCCGACATCCTTTCCTTCGATTGCACCGCCTTTCGGGCTCTCTATGCCCATTGCTTGAGTCCACAGGTGCAAACTTCCCGCTCGCTGTACTGATCCGTAATATCGTAACTGATCATACAAATCAATGTGAAGAATTCCACCCCAAGAACGATTGTTGTACCGGTTACTCATCAAATCTCTCGTTACGTGAACGTTCTGTACCCCGGAACGGGCAATGAGGTAGGGAATATCAAATCCTCTCCCATTAAACGTAATACATTCGTCATACTCGGCAATTCCGCCCCAAAACGCTTCCAGCATGCTTTTTTCGCTTCTCACCTTGTATGTCATATTCCCCTCAACAATATCCCGCATCTCTTGATCCGGTGCTTGAAACGACACAACCCCCGTATCTTTGTCCATATCATATGCGCCCAATGCAATTACCTCACCAAGAAGCGGAGAAAATTGCAGTTCTTGCACGAGCGCTGACAACTCTTCCTCATACTCCGCCGTTCCTTTTTCAGCTGTGATTTTTGAGAGAATATCTTGTTTGGTCAGTTCATCAAACTGCTCAAAGTCTTTGCCAACGGTTTCAATATCAATAACAATCCGCTTCATACATCAAGCATAACCCGAATACCTCCAAGAGAACACTCCAAGAGAGATTGAACGTATGCTCGAATCTCTTTTTCCCGAATAAGGACGGCTTCGGCAAGAGCGGCACTGCCGACACGAATAGCAATCTTCCGCGAAGTACCCGAAACTCTGCAATGAATTTTTTCCGAGCGCAATTCCTGTTGTAAAAAATGCTCAACAACATACTGAATATCAGAATCACCCATTCGTGAATCCCTTTGCGTAAAAAGCTGTGAAGCAGAGTTAAATACCATAGAGTAACTACACCGCATTTTTAACTAACGGACGAACATCTAGCACAAACACGTCACTTCGTTTCCGTACCTCCTCCGGAATGGCGGTACATGTAAGAATTGTTTGCGACGCGGGAAGATGCGCAAGGAGATTTTTTTGACGACCTGAATCCAATTCGCTGAGCACCTCATCAAACAGCAGAAGCGGGTCGTGACCTATAAGCTGCTTTATGTAGCCATATGCAGCAACTTTAATTGCAATAACCAATCCTCGTAATTGTCCTCGTGACATTGCCTCAGAAGCAACTTTCCCATTCACAAGCACTTCAATATCGTCACGGTGCGGTCCGTACATCGTATATCTATACTTTTTCTCATACTGCCAAGCATCTGCAAGCAACTCCTGAAACGATTCTATACGAGAAGCTCCCGGGATATAGGAAATAGCAATATCCAGCTTCTCAGAAAATAGGTTTTCATAAATCTTCGGAACATGAGATGCCAAATATTCAACCAACAGCTTGCGATGAGACCAGACATCAAGTGCGTGTACGGCAAGCATTTGGGTCCATACTGCAATATCTTCTGGATGATTCGCTTTTTTTAAAGCGGCGTTTCGCTGACGTAGCACGCGATGATATTGAACAATACTAGCAAGATACTGACGCGAACTCGCAAGTGATATATTAAGAAAATTCCTTCTCCCTACAGGGCCGCGATTAAATAAAAACGAATCGTCGGGCAAAAAGAGAACGAACGGATAATGCCCAAAAAAAGTAACCGGGGATATCGGCACGTTATTTTCCTCGATCCGAACATTTTTTGTCTTTGTGTCGTATGTAACAGCCAACAAAGAGGTATCACCTGCGCGTTCCACCTCGCCACGGACAACAAAAGTATCTTCACCCCACATAACAATATCCGAGGCATGCGCACGAAAGGATTTTCCCCGAAGCATCACTACGATAGCCTCTAAAAAATTGGTTTTTCCGCTTGCGTTCGGCGCAAGCACAACGAGAAGTGGCGCCTCCGGAAACGCAATCGGCTCTATATGCTTAAAGTTGCGAAACTGATGAATGGAAAGTGACCGAATATTCATATCTATCCATTTATTGAGCCTGAATAGGCATTACCACATATACATACGCATCACTTTTTCCTTGCCTTCGAAATACCACAGGATCAAACGAACCCAGGAAGTATCCCTCGCAAACGGTACCAGAAAAATGAGATATCCCTTCCATGAGATACTGGATATTCATCAACACGTCTACATCTTCCCCGTCACCCTCCATATTCAACACAACCTCGCCCTGCCCCATTTCTCCGCCGGCAACTCGCGCAACCAACTCGCCCTTACTTGGGCGAATTTCGAGTGAAACGCGACGTGACTCCTTTGGTAAAAATACGGACAATGTTTTAAGCGCTCGGAGAAATTGATCTTTATCCATCTGGATATGAGTCGTATGACTGACGGGAATAATATCTTCATATTTCGGGTACTCCCCATCAACTAGCCGCGACGTTACGTGAATGTCTCCCGATTCAAAGGAGACATAATTATCATGGAGTGAGATGGTAAGCTCTTCACGATCATGAAACAGCCGAATCACCTCCTGAGCGGTCGAAAGCGGAAGAAGGAGAGAAAAATCAACAGGGGATGGCAATACCGCAGTAAACTCCGCAAGCCGAAAGCTGTCCGTTGCAGCAACATGAATTCCCCCATCCTTCCACACGATAAACACACTTCTGATCTCAGGACGAGTTTCTTCTTTTGCGGCAGAGAACACCGTCTGACTTATCGCACTGCAAAAGATAGCCCCAGAAACGCTCACATCGCTCTCAGAAGCACCTTCTGGGAGTAATGGGTACTCTTCCGGGTCTACTGATAAAAACTGCGCCTTAAACCCTTTTGAAGAGACAAACACACGATTCTCTTTTTTCTCAAGAGTCACCGGGTTATTTTTGGGTAATTGCTGAATATATTCCATAAATCGCTTGGCAGGTATCACACAACTTCCTTCTTGCTCCATTTTCCCTCCCACTACCGATGTAATTCCAATTTCCAAATCCGTAGTTACAAAAGACAACGTATTATGTTGTGTGCGTAAAAGAATGTTTTGCAGAATGGGAAGTTGAGAATTTCTTCCGGCTATTGGCGCTGCCTGCGATACGCCACGTAAGAGGTTTTCTTGAGTACACGTAAATTTCATAATCTAATATATAGTTAGTAATACGTTGTTATAGGGAGATAAAAAACTGTGTATAAGGGAAAAAATATGCTTTATTGAGTGGATGTTCGATTGGAAAAGGTGTGGAGAATATTCGATATACTGTGGAGAACCTGAGGAATGTTTTTGGAAAAACGTGCACAAGAATTGAAAGGTTTGAAAATATACACATGTTTTCCCTAGTTCTCCTTTTGTTATCCATACATTACCCACATCAAGCATATATTCGTTCTCGTAAGAAGCTGATTTCCTGTGAAAGCTCTTCGTCTTGTTCGATTAAACGTTCTATTTTTTCACACGCATGCATCGCTGTGGTGTGGTCTCTTCCGTTAAAGTGATCCCCGATTGAGGGAAAAGACATACTGCTTTCTTTTCGTAAGAGATACATGGCGATTTGGCGCGGGCGCACAATTTCTTTCTTCCTCGACTTTCCCTTTAGTTCTGTGTTTGGAATATTGTAGTACGAGCTTACTGCGGCAATGATTTCATCTATGTTTATTGTTTTCCGTTGCGGTTTTTCAAGGATGTCTTTCAGGATTTGTTTCGTGTATTCAACCGTTGCGCGAGTCTTATGGAGGTCGCAGTACGCCGCCACTCGATTCAGGGCGCCTTCAAGGTCTCTGACATTACTTTGAATGTTTTTTGCTATAAAAGAGAGAGCTTCGTCGTCAATCGGGGCGTTTCGCAAATCCCTTTTTTCCTGAAGAATGGCGAGACGTGTTTCGTAATCCGGTTTTTTAACATCCGCAACCATTCCCGCAGAAAGTCTAGATAATAGACGTTCTTGGAGTGTTGCTATCGCGCTTGGCGGCCTGTCGCTGCTTAGAATAAGTTGCTTGTTTTGCCCGTGAAGAGCGTTAAATGTGTAAAAAACCTCTTCCTGTGTCTTGTCTTTTCCTGCAAAAAACTGAATATCATCAATAATAAGGACATCGATATCGCGATACCGCTTTTTAAATTCCTGTGTGGTGTGATTTTTCAAGGAGCTTACAAATTCATTGGTAAATTTCTCTGATGCGACATAGAGAACCGTGAATCCCGGATTTGCTTCTTGGATGGCATTGCCTACCGCCTGTAAGAGGTGGGTTTTTCCCAATCCGACTCCCCCATAGATGATAAGTGGGTTATAAGCTTCACCGGGACGTGCCGCTACCGCCCTACATGCCGCATGGGCAATTTCGTTACTGGTCCCCACCACAAACGAATCGAACGTATAGTTTTTGTTAAATGGAATTGAGGAAGCGTGAACTTGCTCTCTTCTTCCAATTTTTTCATACGATGGTGCAGGAGCATTGCTTTGTTGTTCCGCTCGCTCGGGGCGACTGCTTTTTTGCGCGATAACACGCATATTTTTCTTAATGATTCGTTTCTCGGAACTTTTAGATGCGACAGAGAAACGAACATCTGTGATTGTCGGGTCAATTTCTTGCAGGGTTTCCAGGATGATCGGTCGGTATTTTTTTGAAAGCCATTCGTATGCGAACGGGTTTTTTGTTTCAACCAATAATACTTCTCCTGCGCGATCTTTTACGCTTGAATTGCGAAACCAGGTCAGGAAATTCCCTTGGCTCACTTTCAGCTCGAGTTGATCGAGTGCAACTTTCCATATTTGGTCGTCTTTCATAATCAAAAAGTATCGTATCATGGTTATCCACAGCTATGGAAGCGTAATGAGTGACGAAATGTGGAAAAGGTGTGAACAATATGTGGAAAATTATTTGGTATACTTGCGACCATTGAAACACCTTGACTTACAATAGCGAATACGTCATCATCATCACATGCCAAAACGAACCTACCAACCAAGTAAGCGCCGACGAGCAAGACGGTTTGGGTTTCTCGCGAGAAAAAAGAATAGTCCAAACGTAATCGCTCGCAGACGAAGACGGGGCAGAGCGCAAATCGTCCCAAAGCAGTAAGGAATGCTCGCGTTAGAAAACCGCCTCACCGCATCTTCTGATATAAAGAAGGTGGTTATGCAAGGTAGGTGTGTACGGACGAAAAGCATGAATATATGCAGTTCCCCCTCTTCTCTTAACCATGTGAGGTTTGCTTGCGTTGCGGGGAAAAAGGTTCATGCCAGTGCCGTGGTGCGTCATGGGGTGCAGCGAAAGCTTCGGGCGGCCTGTAGAGAGGTTATTACCACTATTGACGGTTCTTATGATATTGTTGTTGTGGCGTTAACGAAGAACATTCGTTCTATGAGTGTGCGAGATATAGCTAAAGAAATTACAAGCGGACTACCAACTATATGAATATTTTCTCTTTTTTATTTACAGAAGGCTTATACCGACCGTTATTGAATCTTCTGATCGGGAGTGCGAATATGCTGCCTTCCCACAGTGTTGGTTGGGCAATCGTCTTTGTCACCATTATTGTTCGTCTCGTGCTTCTTCCTTCATTCCTGCATCAGGCAAGTACGATGCGGAGGAATCAGGAAAGGATGGCGAAAGTGCAGCATAAAATTGACGATCTAAAAAAGCAGCATAAAGACGATAAAGCAAAGCAAGCCCAGGAAACGATGCGTATTTACAAGGAGAACGGAATTAATCCCGCAGGAGGGTTGTTGCCGATATTTCTTCAACTTCCCATTCTTATTGCTCTCTACCAAGTATTCTTTTCCGGCCTTACGCCAGATACTTACCATTACCTGTACTCGTTTGTAGCGCACCCTACGGAGCTCAGTTTTATGTTTTTCGGGATAGATTTGGGTTCCCCGAGTTTTCTTTTAGGGGTGATTGCCGGCATATTCCAATTCATTCAAATGAAATACTTGGCGCCGCAGCCGCAAAATACTCCCGGCGCAAGCGATGAAACCGCAAAAATGATGGCTTCCATGCAGAAAAACATGACCTATGTATTCCCTGCAATGACGGTGTTTATCGCATTAAGCTTGCCCGCGGCTCTTGCGCTCTATTGGGCGGTCTCCACATTATTTGGAATTATTCAACAGGTTATCGTAAAGCGATCATTAAAACTTTCCTCAAACCTGCCAAGCATTTGATATTTTCTCGGTTTTTGCATATGGTGCTTATATGATTGACGATCCCGCAGGCGCACTACTTGCAGAGCATGTTCGAAGGTTTATGAGCGTTATGGGTATGGATGACGTGCATCTCACGTGCGAGCCTGCAGAGCCAGGGGTGTTGCGTATATCCATTGTGACCGGGCAGGAGGGAAAAATGTTGATAGGCGCTCAAGGGGCCAATTTGAATGCACTCCAGCACATTATTCGTTGCGTATTGCGAAAACATTTGGATGAGAACGTCCACATTATCGTAGACGTAAACGGATATCGCATGCGGCGTGAGAAGAACCTGTTTGGGTTTGCGGAAGAGGTTGCAAAACGTGCGCAGCGAACAGGAAGACCTGTTACCTTGTCTCCCATGAACGCTATTGATCGGCGTATTATTCATACGGCGCTTGCAGGACATAAAGAGGTGTTGACGGAAAGCATGGGTGACGGGACGCAGCGCCGAGTAGTGGTTCGGCCCGTGTTTCTATAAATGGGGCAGTCAATTTTTGCGAATGTTATCATCGCGACGGTCAGTCGTGCCGTTGTCGTCGTACTCGGTCTTGCGGCCACTGCGCTTACGGTACGCATCATTTCAGTTGAACAATTTGGTACGTATTCGCTTCTCCTTACCATTACGACATTCTTACAGCTGTTTGCTGATTTTGGGCTGTACTTAACGGCAAGCAAAGAGATTGGCGCTTCTTCCGGCGCTACCAATAACCGGATGCGCCATATCGTTTCATTGCGAATCCTGCTTCTGTGTGCGGTATTTGTGCTCGGGCTATTCTGTATACTCTTTAT
>CAZSWB010000025.1:0-7828 GCA_964610675.1 uncultured Candidatus Saccharibacteria bacterium | reverse complement strand
AGCAAGAATTTCGTTGTTCCCCTTCATTTCCTCTTCGATGCGCATGACGTTTTCCACAGTCGCAAGGAGATCTTTTTTACGTCGGAGCGTATGAGCTATTTCCTTGATGGCACTTGCTTGCCCTGTTGATGCCAATGTCGCAATGCGCTGCGTAAGCGAATCAATCTCTTGTTGTAACTGCGTACGAGATGGGATATCCATAGTTGGGCTGATATGCGCCCACGGCACCTATTTCGAGATACGTATTACGTCGTTTGAAGCCGATTTCTTTGCAGGAGATTTCTTTTTTGCAGTATTGCGTTGTTTTTGCAAGAGTGCCGCTTCTTCTTGGCGTTTTTTGAACTTATCAACACGTCCCGCGATGTCGATGATTTTTTGCTTTCCAGTGTAGAACGGATGGCATGCAGAGCAGACCTCTACGGAAAGGGAATCGGACGTAGAACCCGTTTCAAACGAGTTCCCGCACGAGCATGAAATAGTGACATTTTCGTGGTATTTCGGGTGGATATCTGATTTCATATATTTTCATATCATACGGCAAGCACTTGATTTTTGCAAGTACCTTAAGTAAGATATGTTTTATGTCACCAATATCTAAAGAAAAGCAAATCGATACGATTCCGGATGTGGTAGCCATGCTGGAAGCAGGCGTTCATTTCGGACATGAAAAAAGCAAGCGAAACCCCAAGATGGAGCAGTATATTTACATGCACAGAAGCCGCGTCGCGATTATTGACTTAAACCATACGCGAGACGGCATTCTCAAGGCTGTCGCGTTTGTGAAGGAGCTCGCGCAAAAACCGCACGCCGATATCCTGTTTGTGGGCACGAAACGCCAAGCAAGATCTATTATTCGCAAGTATGCGGAAGCGGTAAAAATGCCATATATTACCAAGCGATGGCTCGGTGGTACGCTTACGAACTTTTCTACGATTCAGAAAAGCATTGAAAAGCTGGATGAATTGAAACGTACCGAGGACTCCAAGCAGACTCTTACCCTCACAAAGAAAGAGCGCGCCGTACGGCAGAAGGAAATCGAACGGCTAGAAAGCGTCTTGGAAGGTATGAAGTCTCTTCGATCGCTTCCTGCCGCAATCTTTGTTACGGGCGCTCACGATGAACGTATTGCGGTGAAGGAAGCGGTGCGAATGGGAATACCGGTTATCGGCATTGCCGATACAAATGCCGACCCTGCGTTACTAACCTGCGCCATTCCCGCAAATGACGATGCGATTCGAAGCCTTGAGCTTATAACACGGGTGATCGCGCGCACGATTGCGGATGAGCGAGGAATTGAATTTACCGTTTAGAATCAAAGAAAATATATGAGTATAACAATGGAACAAATAAAAGAGTTGCGAAACCGAACCGGTGCCGGTGTGGTGGACGCAAAAAATGCGCTTTCTGAATCTGCCGAAGATATGGAAAAAGCCATTCTGTGGCTCCGTGAAAAAGGCAAGGGTACGGTCGCAAAGAAATCTTCACGAGAGACAAGTGAGGGCGTCGTAGGGTACTACTTGCACGGAAACAAGAAAATTGCCGTGCTCGTGTCGCTGGTTTGTGAGACGGATTTTGTTGCTCGGAATGAAAAGTTTCAAGAGTTGGCGCAAAACATTGCCATGCATATCGCGGCGAGTGATCCGTCCGTGGTGCGACCCGAAGTTGTTTCCGATGAAGAGGTGGAGGCGGAAAAAGAATTTGCACTCAAGCAATTGGAGCAAGAAGGAAAGCCGGAGGCAATGCGCGAGAAAATAGTGGAAGGGAAGCTGAAGAAGTTTCGTGAAGAGCGGGCGTTATTGACACAGATGTACGTGAAAAATCCCAAGCAAACTATTGAGCAATTGCTTCATGACTCCATCCAAGAAATCGGAGAAAATATATCAGTGAAAGAATTCGTTCGCCTCTCCATTTAACGGATTCGGGGATAAGTCTACTGAAAATGCCCTTGGCGAGAGGCGTCTGCCTTGGTAGGATAAACGCAACCCCTTATGTTGTACGATATATTGCCACCATTACTGCTGTTTGTATCGTTTGCTGGTATTATTA
Organism: uncultured Candidatus Saccharibacteria bacterium; assembly: GCA_964610675.1. Taxonomy (GTDB): domain Bacteria; phylum Patescibacteriota; class Andersenbacteria; order UBA10190; family UBA10190; genus HO2-45-11b. The sequence continues at coordinate 5,782 of CAZSWB010000025.1, read as the reverse complement.
TAGTGATTTCCCGAGTTATTCTTCGTATGCGACATACTCAATACTCTGCAGAAATACAGGCGGAAGTGAATTCCAGCGCTCCTATTCAAGAAGATTCGCTCTTGCGACCAAATAAGTTGGGCGTGAAGGTTGCGAAGACGCGTCTTGTACACATAATAAGGTCAGTGGGTGGGGGAATACGTTCGCTGAAAACCCGTCGCAACGAAGCGAAACAAAAAAAGGCGCAAACAGCCGCATCCGTGGGCGAGGCCGTGAAAACTCCAACCGTCCAAATGCCGGAATCCGGACTTCAGGACAGAATTTCCGTATTAGCGCAAAAAGGGAAGGAAGGCCTTTCTTCGCTGCAAAAAGAAATTGCAAATCGTATGCCGCGAAGAGCGGTGCCGGAGCCGGAAATAGAACCGGTTCCACCTGTTATTCCAAAGTCCAGCCCCGCCATTCGACTGGTTCGGCATAGCGCCAATGAGAAAGTTGTCGAGAAGAAGCAGGAGCCTGCTCACAAGCCGGGAATTATGTCTCATATGCTAAAGCGCGATAAGGAAAAAAGCGTGCTTGAGCAAGCGGCAGAAGCGCTTGCGAGTAAAGATTATGAACGGGTTGAAGATCTGTTAGTACCGCATATCATGAAGCACTCTTCGGATGCAAAAGCATATATGCTTCTGGGAAAAGCTGCGATCGGGAGCGAGTCATGGGATGAAGCAATGGAGATTTTTCAACAGGTGATCAAGCTTGATAAGAACTTGATCGACGCGTATGCGGATCTTGGTCATGCAGCGTTAAACGCGGGTAAATTTACGCTCGCAATTCAATCACTGCAACATGCGCGAAATATGGACTCAGAGAATGTACGCATTCGAGAAGAGCTGTTGTTTATCGCGCGACGAATGGATAACAAAGTTGTGGAGAAGGGCGTACTTGAAGAACTGCAAGAGCTGAAAGAAAAAGCCTGAAGTTAGACCGTAACGGTTTCGGTAATTGTGAAGCGTAAGGAAGTTGCATCCATAGCTGCGTGAGCGCCGATCGGTTGCATGAAATTTTCCACACAGTGCCCTATTTCGCCAATTTGCATAATAGGGAAGGAGTATTCCTTTGTTACTTCCAACACGGTGTCCTGTATTGGCTGATCATTTCCCACGACATCTTGTTTGTCGCTCTCCACGCAGTATCCGATAACAAGACCGGAAATGGTATCCAAGATTCCGTGGAGTTTTAACTGCATGAGCGTTTTATGAATTTGTTTTTTGCTCTGGCGGTAGGTTTCCAGAAACAAGATCCCTTGCGGAATTATTAGCTCGTACGGCGTGGCAAGGAGTTGTATGTAACTTTCAGAATTGCCTCCGAACAATTGTCCTTGTGCGCTGCCGTCTCGAATCGTCTGCCAACCCTCGTATACGGTATAGGTATCTTTCAGTTCTTTCCATTTGGCATTGGGGTGAATGACATGCGGCTCGCCGATAAACCACATATCCGAAATAGATTGCACTTCGTATGGTTTCTTATGATCTGCATAATCCAGGAGCTCCAATCCTAAAAACGTAATGAGTCCTGTTTTGGCCGTGATCGCTGTGAGAATCGTGGTGGCATCCGAAATGCCCGAAATGATCTTCGGATTTTTTGCAATGAGATCATAATCAAGATGAGGAACCAAGTCGCTTGCCGTATCGCCACCCGCAGAAAACAAGATTGCTTTTATTTGCTTGTCCGTGATAAGTCCATGAAAGTCATCAAGGCGCTCCTGCATAGTGCCAGCGCTGTAGTAATGCGCCGCATATGCGTTTGGAGCGACCGTGATGGACAGATTCGTCGCTTGCTCGAATCCCGCTTTCGCTCGGTCAAATAGCTCCCGCTTATGCGCGATCGTGCCCGAGGGGGAGCATACTCCCACGTTGTCTCCTTTTTTCAATCGCGGAGATTTTATGCTTTTCATAGCAAAAGAATAGCATAAAAAAACAACAAAAACCCCTTTGCGACACATGTTCTGCATGTGCGCTAGGGGTTGGAATGACATCTACTTTTTGCCGAGGACGAATGCAGGAAGAGCGACCACAACACTTCCCGCATAGAGGAGCAGTGACACTCCATAGAGAAGTATACGGACTACCGGGTGGTTTGAACGTCTTCCCGCATTTCGTAATGCTTTCTTTCCGTGCTTGTTCAATTCTTTTGAGAGAGCACGGAAGAGACGACTGCTACCTACTCGCAGATTGCGAATGAACGGTCGGAGAATGAAGAAAGGGTCTATACTCTTCTTTCCTCGGAATGGACCACTCACAATACTTAGCACGCATGAAAAGATAACAAGTACGACGACGAAGTTTACTATTTCTTCCACGGCCTTAGCCTTTCTTTTTGAAAAGAGCAAACAGTACCTAACATCAAGTCCGTAAAGCATATTAGTACAATTTCATTGGTTTGTCAATGCGGGGGAGGCGGATTAAACTCGCAAGCGCATAAACAAATTCCATATGTGTATGTACTTCCAGCACAGTTCCCATGTTGTATACTATTTCACAATATGAAACTTACCGTCGTCTGTTTAAATATGTGGTTTGGGGGAAGGTTGTTTGATGAGATTAAATCCCTTATTGCAGAAGAAAACCCGGACATTCTCGGACTCCAAGAAGTGTATCAGGCTGAGTATGCTTCACTCAAACAGCCGTGGCATGCCGTAGCTTCGTTAGCAAGCATTCTGGGATACGAGTATTACGCGTTTGCGCCGGCGTTTGCCGAGGAAGTGGAATCGGGATATCGCGTACAGTTTGGCAATGCGGTCATTTCCCGTTTTCCCATTCAATCCTCGCAAACCATATTTTATGATGTTCCGTACAATGGCCGGTTTATCCCAATTCCCGGAGACTATACAAATACTCCGCGTAATCTGCAGCACGTTGAGATGGGAATACACGGCAAACCACTCCATGTCTTTAACACGCAAGGTATTTGGGGGTTTGACGGAGAAGATACGGAGCGAAGATTGCAGATGGGAGAAACCATTGTTCGTGCAGTGGAGGGAAAACATCCTGCGGTACTGATGGGAGATTTTAATTGCCAAGAGGGTGGGGAAACAACGGGAAAGATAGAGGCGCGCATGCATTCTGTGTTTAAAGGAGAGATGAACACTTCATTTAATATGAAGCATAAAGACCAGCCGGGGTATGCCTCAGCTATTGTAGACATGATGTTCACAAGTCCGGATATCCAATTGGGAAAGCATCATGTTTCCAAAGCGGATGTTTCGGATCATTTGGCGCTTGTAGCAGAGTTAGAGGTGCCGTTTTAGACCGCTCTCGTAATACCAATGACTCCTCTATGACATACGTATATCCTTGTAATTATGAGCGATTTACCTACACGTGAAAGAGCGCGTTCTGTATACTCTTCCGTCCGAAGCAGTGCGAAATGTCGACAAATACGCGCAGAAAATACGGAAGGGTGATACAAGCGGATTTGTTGCAGATGCCATTGAAGCATATGTTGCGTTGCTGACAAAAAAGTCAGAGACGAATCGACTTCGTGAATCCTATGTCTTAGTAACGCAAGACAATGAGAAAACGATGCGGGAGTGGCAAGTTGCGGATGTTGAGTTTGAAAGGGCGTTGGATGAAATCAAACACGAGCCATAAAAAAATACATCTCCTGCGATGAGGTGATGTATGTGAAGTGGTGCTGGACTTGCTGATTGTGCAGCGAGATAAATCAAATCCGTCACCCTGTCAATTTCAGCAAGAGCACTGTACCGGCAACGGCTACGTGAGACCCAAACAGTGTCACGAGGAGATAGATCATGGTTACGCGCCACCTTTCTGAGCGGTGTAGTATTCTTCTTAGAGCTAGTGCAACGATGAAAAACAAATTGATCCAGATGACTGATTGCAAGCTCGCGACGCTTACGGAATGTTCGATGGCATGCCAGTACGTGACAGTCGCACCCACGACCGCCCCGCAGGCTAATCCAACGAGAGTAAGTTTCATCATTTTTAAACTTTCGATGCGAGAAGACGAGATGTAAGGAACTATATTGTGTATATCACGGTACGGAATTCATGACAATGGATGGGCGCATTGGTATATTGAAGTATGCAATGGAAGATGCTCGTCTTGTATATCGAAGTCTTTGGGTTGTCATCAGCGTCACATCATATATTGTTAAGAAATACTTCCTTGTCATATGGCCTCACTCCCCGAATCAATTGAGCGCGCCCTTGAGCTGCTCCATCAGGCAAGCACTCCTCATGGCTTTCTTGCTTCCACCACCGATCAGGATAACTATCAGAGTATCTGGGCTCGTGACGGATCCATTGTCTCACTTTCTGCGCTACAAACCGATGATGAGAAGTTGCATTACACTGCCCGCCAAACCCTCCTTACGCTACAGAAGTACCAGGGTCCGCATGGTGAGATTCCAAGCAATGTTGATCCGCAATCGGGTATCGTCAGTTATGGCGGCACCGCTGGACGAGTCGATGGAAACCTCTGGTTTATCCTGGCTGTCTTTCGCTATTACCAACGCACTCAGGATAAAGATGTGCTGCAACAGCTTCGTCCCGCGCTGAAAAAAATAAAGTTTCTTCTCGGGGCTTGGGAATTTAATACCAAGGGCTTGCTGTACGTTCCTGAAACAGGCGATTGGGCGGATGAATATATTCAGCACGGGTATGTGCTTTACGACCAGCTACTCTATCAGCGCGCACTCGTCTATCTGAGTGCATTACTTGAAGACCCCGCTCTTGAAACAAAGGCCCACAAATTACACCAACTCATTCAAGCAAACTATTGGTTTTACGACTGCAACCCGCAAACTGGCGATGCGTATCATCCCATAATCTTTCATCGCGGTTGCCAATTGGCGGATACAAAAGGTTCTCATTGGATGGCATTTTTTTCTCCCACTGGGTATGGATACCGCTTTGATACGATGGCGAATGTGTTAGCCTCACTTTTTCAAATCGCGACACCCGAGCAGTCAACTCATGTGGATGCATATATTCGCGACAACATTATCCAAAGCGATTTTAAAGTCTTGCCGGCCTTCGCTCCTGTTATTGAGCCTCTGGACGCTGACTGGGAACACTTACAGCGCACATTTTCAAATTCTTTCAAAAACAAGCCGTATGAGTTTTATAACGGAGGTCTCTGGCCGCTCCTGAACGGGTTTTACGTCGCTGACTTATCCGCTCGCGGCCTTGATAAAGAGGCCAGCGAGTACCTTGCCGCTATCAACACAGCGAATGAATTGGATGATTGGGGATTTCATGAATTCATTCATGGTAAAACTCATCAACCAGGCGGTCCTCGTATGCAAACATGGAGCGCAAGTGCAGCCGTCAGCGGTTATTTTGCCATGAATGGAATTCCCATTTTGTAACACTTGTTTTTTTATGCAGCCTCTCCTTATTGCATCCGACTTGGACCGCACCATCTTGCCGAACGGACAAGCTATCGAATCCACCCAAGCGCGGCCTCGCTTGCGCGCGTTGGTCGCCGATCCGGCAATAACGCTTGTGTATGTAACTGGCCGCAATCGCCAACTTATTCAGGAGGCCATTTTCCAGTACGATTTACCAATGCCGGATTTCGCAATTGGAGACGTCGGCACTACTATCTACACGGTTGGTCCATCCGAACTATGGAAACCACTTTCCGATTGGCGGGACGTCATATCTTTGGATTGGAATGGGAAAACCTGGGCGAATGTTCATGCTCTGTTTACACGCATGACAGAGTTACGTCTGCAAGATGAGAGCCCGGTCTATCAAAACACGTTTAAAGTAAGTTACTACAC